>JAVERU010000021.1:0-30997 GCA_034006965.1 Tenuifilaceae bacterium | reverse complement strand
CGCAGGATAGCGGCGCTAAATTCGGGACGCTTTATTTAGCAATTGGATTGGCAATTTTTGTGGGTTTGCTCATGGTGGTATTTATTCGAAGGAGAAAAAGGTCGGATAAGGTCTAACCCACGATTTTGTTCTCATCTCTAAAGTGTTAACTTTGGATTGCAAGCATGAAGGTTGTAATTCACGAAAATATTACCTAGCAGAATGGGTGTTCGTACCGTGATAAGGGCCTACTCTTCTATGTCTCGATGATATCTCATTGCATAGCTAGGGAAAAGCGTTGGAGTAAACGTGTAGTGCGAGCAGAATATTTATGTATTGCTAAGTATGCTTATGGATTTTCTTATTCAACCCCATTCTATACGTGCCACTATGTAATGGGCTATAGCCATCTAACTTCTAACGCCAATGAAGTGTGTTTGCAGAATCTTACGGGCACCAGTATGTCAACGGCAAGCATACATCATTACAAATTCAGCAGCTATCCTTATCTTTTATGCTTTACAATGCCAACCTGTGTTCTCATAGCATAGGCGTAGTGGAACTTTTCGTGGTTTGTTGATAAAAAGTTGGAATCCTTTGATAAACTGAACGGTGTAAATTTCATTCGTAATGTTGATAGTGTTATTTTTGTTAGCTGGAGGTTAAACAATATTGACTAGCATGCCACAAACCATATCTATCCATATAAGCCCCCAAAGCCCTAAAATACCTACAAACAGCTATGTATAACCTAATACAACAATTTAAAACAGCAGTAGCTGTAACCCTTGTGTGGCTACTCCTTACGCCTTCAATTAGTGGGCGCTCGCAGGAGATTGATTACAAAACCACCTTTGCCGATGCTGAGTATTACTTCCTGTTTAATGATGTTAAGGAGGCGCTTCCGTTGTATTTAAAGCTACTTGATGGGAACCGTGAGAATGCAAACCTACATTATCGTATTGGCCGATGCTACCTTAACATACCCGGCCTTAAGCACAAGGCCATTGAACCCCTTGCAAAGGCTGTCGAAAACATAAACCCCTCATACCAAGAGGGATCGTATAGAGAGATGGGAGCACCCCCCAATGCACATTTCTATCTTGGGGAGGCATACCGGATAGAAGGCAGATTTGATGAAGCTATTGAGGCCTACAAAGTGTTTAGAGAGAAGCTTGATGCCAAGGATGTGTACAACCTCGATTACGTTGATCAGCAAATACAAGCTTGCTTAAGAGCAGAAAGGATGATTGAGTTTAAAAAGCAGCTGCAAACAACCCTTTTGCCAATTGAGCAAGGACATGCATATGCACATGGAGCAGCACTTTCACATGATACCAACACCTTGCTTTTTACGCTTAAGGATAAATTTTACGACGCAATTTACATTTGTGAGAAGGATGTGGAAGGGAGCTGGGGAACACCTCAAAATATCTCAATTGCCATTGGGCTTGAGGGCGAGATATTTACAACCTCAGTAAATAGTGATGGAACAGAAATTTTTATCTTTAAGAATGATAACGGAACGGGTAACATTTATAGCAGTGTTAAAGTTGATGGGCAGTGGCAAAAGGCAAAAAAGCTGAGCAAGCCCGTAAATTCAAGGTACTGGGAAACCTTTGCATCCATTTCCCCCGACGGGCAAACCCTTTACTTCTCATCCAATAGAAGGGGAGGGTATGGTGGCCTCGATATCTACCAGAGCACCCGCTTGCCAAATGGGGAGTGGGGAGAGGCTGTGAATATGGGGCCAAGCATTAATTCTCCTCACAACGAGGAGGCTCCATACCTTTCGCCCGATGGATCGAGGTTGCATTTCATCTCTCAGGGACATAACTCGCTTGGCGGGTACGATGTTTTTTTCTCACAAAAACTCGAAAGCGGCGAGTGGTCGTTACCAATTAATTTGGGCTACCCCATAAGCACCCCCGACGATGATATGTGGTACTTCCCTGTAAGTAATGACGAGGGTATTGTTGCGCTCGTTGAGCGTGGACAGCCCAATGTAAGTAATTTGTTCCAAGTATCGTTGGTAAACGAGGTTACGCCCGATGTGATAACCATAAAAGGCGACCTTAGGCTCGCCAATAACTACGAGGTTCAAGGGCGTTATTTTAGCATTAATCTACTTAGCTCCTCCACTAATGACACCATCACAATGGTTAACCCCAACGATATTACAGGGCAATTTAGTTTCGATGTGGTCCCTGGCGAGTATCTAATTGTGGCAAAGGGTGAGGGGTACGTTGCAGAGACCATTCCCATTGCTATACCAAGCACATTTGCTGAGTCTGACTTTGATGTTAGCATTAGGCTAAAACCTCAAGAGGTGGAAGTTGGAAAAATACTAGCCGTTCGAAGTGTTCTTTTCGATTTCGATAGCGATGCCTTAACTGATGAATCTGTGAGAGAGTTAGAAAAGTTATACCTATTTCTGCATCAAAACCCCTCCGTGGAGCTTGAGGTATGCGGGCATACCGATAGCAAGGGGTCGAGAGAGTACAACAAGGGCTTGTCGCTCCGTCGAGCCAATTCGGTTGTTAACTATCTTGTGGCTAGAGGGATTGAGGCTGAGCGGCTAACCGTAAGGGGAGCTGGCTCCATGGAGAGTATAGCCCAAAACACCTTCCCTGATGGGAAGGATAACCCTGCTGGTAGGCGTTTGAATCGCAGATCATCCATAAGGGTTTTAAACTCCGAAGGGAATGTTGATATTGTAGATGAGTTGGACGTGCCAGAACATCTTAAGATAAGGATTCAGAGCTATACAATACTTTTGGCCCCCGTAAATACAACCATTGATGTGGATAAGCTGCAGGTTGTCAATATTCGGTCGGGATTAGAGAGCTTTAGGCTGACTGGTCGTCGCAATAGCTATGCCTACGCCTTGGGCCATTTCGATAATAAGTCGGATGCTCTGGCAGCGCTAAATCTTGCTATTGACAACGGCTTTGCTCAAGCATCAATTGTTGGCGAGGACGATTTGAAGATGTTGATAGATTAGGTTTTCTTATGCAAGCAACGATCCGTTTTCCCCGGTGCTGGGGCAGATGGTATGCTGGTAGCTGTTAAATGTTGAAATTTCCCCAAAATAATCAGTAACTTTGGGGCAAACATGTGCATATGCCTTTCAATACCCTTGAGAATAGCGTGGTGAAGCTAAGGGCTCCAGAGCCAAGTGATGTGGATATACTGTACGCTTGGGAGAACAATATGGAGATTTGGAAGGCGAGCAACACCGTTACGCCCTTCTCCCGGTTTGTGCTTAAAAAATACATCGATACCTCGCACCTCGATTTGTGGGAAACCAAGCAGCTGAGGCTGGTCATCGAGGCCAAAACCCAAAGCTCGCTCATGATGGTACCCGTTGGGCTTATCGATCTTTTCGACTTTGATCCTTTTCATCTTAGGGCGGGCATAGGAATACTGATAGCCAACAAGGAGTATAGGCAAAAGGGATACGCAACCGAGGCGCTTAACCTTCTAATCCGATACTCCTTCGAAACGTTGCAACTCCATCAGCTGTATTGCAATGTATCTGCCGATAATACGGTGAGCATTCAGCTGTTCACCAATGCAGGGTTTGATGCCATAGGTACTAAAAAGGAGTGGATTAAAGGGGTTGATGGCTGGAAGGATGAGGTGATGCTTCAGCTACTAAATCCCCTGCACAGCATTGCCAAAAGCTAACCTACCCACCCAACTCTACAAACGGAGGGACGTCCTTCAAGGGCGAAAACTTTTTCCCTTTCAAGTCAATTTTACTGCAGAAATGGGTAATGCCATTGGTAACCACAAGCAGTGGCGCCTTTAGCACTAGGTTGTAGCGTGCTGCTTGCGTGTATGTAGCATTGGTAAGAGGAATGCTTGGGGCTTTGCACTCCACCACCATGATGGGGTGGGCTTGGCGATTGTACACAACAATATCGGCGCGCTGTTGCATGTTGGTTATTTGTACAGCCACTTCTACCGAGATTAGTCCAGCGGGATAACCCTTGCTTACCACTATGAAGTTAATGAAATGCTGACGGACCCATTCTTCGGGAGTTAGTGCCACAAACTTTTTTCGGATGGTATCGAAAATCTGTTTCTGCCCATTCAAGGTGCGTGTTTTCACATCAAAAACAGGTAGATTAAGCTCGTGATTCATAGGGGTTAATTTGGTGCAAAGATTGCAAAATATGACAACACCGCAAAAGGAATGTGATCTCGGTTTACGTAAGGGCAAAAAAAAATTGTATTTTTGTTCAATCTTGCCAGAAATGGCACCTAATGACTGACAAATCTAAAATGAGAACCATATGAGAACAAAAGAAGAAATTGTAAAGAACTGGCTACCACGTTACACCGGACAAAAACTTGAGGATTTTGGTAGTTACATCTTGCTGACAAATTTTAGGAGTTACCTCGATTTTTTTGTCGAATACCATAATACTTCTATAGTTGACCCATATGCAAATATGCCTTGTGCTACTGCCGATGGCATTACCATGATTGATTTTGGTATGGGTAGTCCCAATGCAGCTACCGTTATGGACCTGCTAAGTGCCATAACGCCCAAGGCCGTTTTGTTTCTGGGGAAGTGCGGTGGCCTCAAGAAGAAAAGCGAGCTTGGCGATTTTATCCTTCCCATTGCAGCCATAAGGCATGAAGGTACATCAAACGACTATTTCCCTCCCGAGGTGCCCGCATTGCCAGCATTTAACCTGCAGCGTGCCGTTTCAACAACCATTCGTAACCATAATCACGACTACTGGACAGGTACTGTAATTACCACCAACCGTAGGGTTTGGGAGTACGACGAAGTTTTTAAGGAGTACCTTCGGACTATTAGGGCTATGGCCATCGACATGGAAACCGCCACAATTTTCTCGGTTGGGTTTGCCAACGAAATCCCCGTGGGGGCATTGTTGTTAGTGTCCGATCAGCCAATGATTTCAGCTGGAGTGAAGACTTCTGAGAGCGATAGGTTAATTACAAACCTTTTTGTTGAGGATCATATCAAGATTGGTATTGAATCGTTACAGGAGCTCAAGAATGAAGGTAAATCAGTAAAACACCTTAGGTTCTAAACAAATTTTTAATGGCCAAGCGAAAAACAATAGCCGATACCTCAGCTGAGATAATCAATGACCTTAAGAAAAAGATTTATAAACCTGTGTACATCCTTTCCGGCGATGAGCATTACTACATTGATGTAATCTCCGATTTTATTGCTGAGGATGTGCTGAGTGAATCGGAAAAAGCATTCAACCAGACCATTGCTTACGGTAAGGATATTGATGTAAATGCCATTATCGAGATCTCTCGCCGATTCCCAATGATGGCCAATCATCAGGTAGTTATCGTTAGGGAGGCCCAGCAGATTAAGAAGCTTGAAGAGCTGGAGGTATACCTTAAGGCTCCCCAAAAATCGACCATACTGGTTATTTGTCATAAGTTGGCCCCTGGGGCAAAGGTGGGAGCAGGGTTAAAAAAACTTTTTACTCTAGCGGGCAAAGTTGGTGTATACTTCGAGAGCAAAAGGCTATACGATAATCAGGTACCCGCTTGGATAGCCAGCTTTCTTAGCCAAAAGGGTTTAACCCTTTCGCCAGCATCGGCGGAGCTTTTAAAGGATTATCTTGGTAACGATTTAAATAAAATAGCCAACGAGCTCGAGAAACTAATCATTACCCTTGCCGATGGCCAATCGAAGATTACTACCGAACATATTGAGCGTAATATCGGCATTAGCAAAGATTTTAATCGGTTCGAGCTAACCAATGCCCTTGGTGCTCGTGATGTGCTAAAGGCTAACCGAATTGTCGACTATTTTGCAAAAAACCCCGGACCCAATCCAATGGTGCTAAGCACTATGGCTATTTATCAGTATTTCAGCAAGGTGTTCAAGTGCCACTTTATTGCCGATAAGTCGGAGCGTAACCTTGCGGTTGTGCTTGGGGTAAACCCATTCTTTGTGTCCGATTATGTTAAGGCTTCGCGGATTTACAATCCGCGGAAATGTGTTCAGGTCTTCGAACTTCTTAGGGAGTACGACCTACGCTCCAAGGGTGTTAATAACGATAGTGTAGATAATGGTGAGCTGCTTAAGGAGTTGGTTTACAAAATTCTTCACTAGCACAAGTGCATTTTTATATGACCTTCCTAATAATAGCAATAACAGGTATTGTTTCTTTTTTAGCATTTAGCAATAAAGAGCTAATGGGTAAACTCCTGTTAAGCCCTTACCAGGTTAAGCATCGTAAGCAGTGGTACAGGGTTTTAAGCCATGCCCTAGTGCATGCCGATTTTATGCATCTACTTATCAATATGATAGTTTTTCTGTCGTTTGGCCTGGCGGTAGAGTCAATTTTTAAGCAGTTGGAACAGCAAGGCGTTATAGGTAATGCAACTCTCCATTTTTTAACCCTTTACATGGGAGGGGTGGTTATTAGCTGCCTTACTACGCTTGGCAAGCATAAGGACAACTACTACTATCAAGCGGTAGGTGCATCGGGTGCAGTCTCGGCGGTTGTTTTTACCAGTATCTTCTTTAGGCCACTCGATAACCTTTACATCATGGGGATACTACCTGTACCAGCCATTATCTTTGGCGTTGCCTACCTAGTATACTCGCACTACATGAGCAGGAAAACCATCGACAATATCAATCACGACGCTCATTTTATTGGTGCTGTATTCGGGTTTATTTACCCTCTTTTAATCGACCCAAAGCTAATTAGGGTGTTCTTAAGTCAGCTTGGACTATGATAGATTATCAATTGCATTTTCACAATATCGATAATACTAAACCTAAGTTCAACTATGTGGTTGTGGTTACCCGGTATAATAATGGCTGGGTTTGGGTTCGAAAGCATAATGCGAGTACATGGGAAGTGCCCGGCGGGCATGTTGAGGATGGCGAATCGCCTGATGAGGCAGCCCAGCGTGAGCTATGGGAGGAAACGGGAGCTGTTAGGTATAGCATAAAATCTATATGCGATTTTTCCATTACCAGTAATGGAAAGCATAGCTACAATAGGTTGTTCTTTGCTCAGGTAGAGGAGTTTGGTGCGATTCCCCAGTTCGAAATTCAGGAGATTATGTTTACAGATAAGATTCCCGAGAAATTAACTCATGGTACAATACAACCCATGCTCATGCAGAGGGTTGTTGATTTGCTAAAGATTGATAGATAAATGGATCGAAGGCAGTATGTATGGCATAATGGCGATTTTTTCCGTACCGATGAGCCTATAGTTAGTGCGGAGAACCGGTCGTTTCTTTATGGCGATGGGTTTTTCGAAACGATTCATGCCTTCGGAACCGAGGGAAAGCATCTGCAGCATCATGTAGCTCGTGTAGTAAAGAGCGCGGCCCTGTTGGCGATGCAGCTACCCCCTTTTTTCAGTATCGACTTCCTAGGCAAGGAGATTACTCGCCTTCTGAATAAGAATCGAATTTTTGGCAGCGCTAGGGTTCGCTTATCTGTATACCGTAATCAGGGTGGGTTGTATGCTCCAAGCGATAACACCGTGGGGTTATTAATGTATGCTGCACCTTTGCCAACCGATTTCTATCCATTAAACTCCAAGGGGCTTGTGGTGGATGTATTCCCTGATATTCGGAAACCCATCAATATGCTATCGCCTCTTAAAAGTTGTAATGCGCAGCTGTTTGTAATGGCAGGACTGCATAAAATGAACCTTGGGGTTGACGATTGCCTTTTGATTAACGACCAGAATAGAGTTGTTGAGGCCATATCGTCGAACCTTTTTGTGGTGCTGGGCAAGAAGATACTTACCCCATCGCTAAGCGAAGGCTGTGTTGCTGGGGTTATGCGCCAGGTGGTTGTTGATTTGGCCAAGCGCCATGGCTTTAGTATTGACTCCAATGCCCTGGTTGAGCCCGAGATGTTGCTCGATGCCGATGAGCTGTTTCTAACCAATGCGGTTAGTGGTATTAAATGGATAGTTGGACTACGCCAAAAGCGATACTTTGGGCTGGTTGGCCGTAAGCTAAGCGACTTGCTTAACGAAGAAACCTTTGGCGTTTAGTTAAGAGATGGGTTTTGCGGATAGATAGTCCAGGGCTTGTACTTTGGCCCCATTTGCATAACGGCCCTATTCCACAGGTCATCCTTACCGGCCATGATTTGTACCCTATCGAGTTGCGAAACTACCCAGCTGTTTTCCTTTAGCTCATTGGCCAGCTGATCCTTTCCCCAACCCGAGTAGCCAATAAAAAACCGTATTTGTCGTGAGGTAAGTTTTCCCTGCTCAATAAGCTTTCTTACTGCGTCAAAATCGCCTCCCCAAAATAGGCCCTCTGATACCTCGTAGGTACTGGGGATTAAGTGACCCACCGTGTGTATAAAATGGATGCTATTTGGATTAACTGGGCCTCCAATAGATGTAATGGCTTTGAAACTTGGGAATTCGGGCATCAACTCCTTCAGGTTGATATCGATAATGTTATTCAGAACATAACCCACAGTGCCCTGGTCGTTGTGCTCAACCAGCAGTATTACCGACCGCATAAAATATTGATCTGATAACCCCGGATCAGCAATAAGTACCCTGCCCTCCTTGGGGGAGATTAGGTTATGCTTAATGTTGAAGAAATCAATATTCTTTTCCATAATGTTTGGGTTAGCTTTTGTTACTAGGCCAATGCTAAACGACATTTATGCTCTGGTGTCAAATTGACAGGCCTAGGAAAACTAATCAATCAAGCATTGGGCTACAAATGGTATGCCACTCCCCAAAATGTGAAGTGCTTTAGGTTTGCTTACAGCTCTCCAGCAAACCCCGATTTGGGTATGCGCCGGTATAGAATTGGCACACCCAGGCAGGCCCTATTCTGTCTAAAGTCTCTAAACTTAGCATCCTTGGCCAGTAGGGTCACTTCCACAATTACGATGGTTGTGCTCTCTATGGATACTCCTATCGATTCAACGTAATCATCCATCTCGTTGTCGTACAGAGGTATGCCAGTATCCTTCTCGGTAATCACGAAATGAATCGGGTAAAATTTACGTTCGGTGCAAAATATAATGCGATAATCCATATTGCCAAAAAGCGTCATCTGAAACTTGTAGGTTTTGCGGGCCTCGAGGTACGAGCTTTTCGATTGGCTCGAGAGGATCATGTCTTTGGCCTCCTGGGGGCTGGGGCGGCAGCTAATACGGTTGTAATACTCATCGCATTGCGAGTAGCCCGTTAGGCTATACATTAGTGCAATTATTGTGATGATAAAAGGCTTCATATCTTTTATGAATTACTAGAGATGTTAGTACGCTTGGTTTACTATCTTTTCGCGAATGGTATTAACCATTACTTTCATCTTCCTAACATTGTACTCGTTCACCTCGTGAGTTACTTCGCTGGTTAGCACCAGATTGCCATCCTTGCGAATGGCCTTGGAAACTTGGCTTATTGCCATTGAGTTGAAGATTTTTCGTAGCTCAAGCAAATCTTCCGATAGGGGCGTTATCTCGTCTCCCTTGGGCTGGGTAGTGATGTAGTTTAGGTAGAACGAGTCGAAAATGTAAGCTAGATCAATGATCGTTGTGATTGTATTATCCGTAATCATCCTCTCATCAACCGCGTTAAGCGCAATGTACATGGTTTCAAGGATCGATCCTGATGATATAAGTATCACCAAGTCCTTGTTCCCAATAGCATCCATTCGGTTAAAAAAAGCGGCCGACTGCTCAATGGAGATTGACCGAATTGTATCGGGTTCGTTTAGGCTTGCCAAAAGCTTGTTAAAGAATTCATCGTCAAAGTAGCTCTCGATGTCAAGCAGCTGTGCCATCTCCTGGATTTGATAAAGATATATTATGGCTTCGCTTTGCTTATCGAATAGCAGGAGGTAGGAAAAATCGGTAAGGTAAACTCCAAAATTTAGCGCTTGGTTACGATAAAGCAGAAAGCTGGTTATGCTTTCGATTGGCCTAATTAGCTGTGAGTTGTATTCAAGCCCAATCTCATCAATAACCGAGAAAAATTCAGCGGGTGAAGGGAGTAGGTACTCCAGCTCCTGAACGTATTGTGTGGAGTCCGCTTCGGACTGCTCCGATTTTTCAGCTTCGCCTCGTGGCGACCTACAACCCCCAAGCAGCACTTGAAACGCTATGATAATAAGTAGTGATCTGTTCATCTTATATTGGTGTTATTTTTTAACAAAGATAAAAAATTAAATTATTGAACGTCAGCGATACGCTTTAGTTACGTGTTTTTGAAAATCCTTGGAAAAATATTTAGGATAAACAGCCAGTAAAGGCTAATTGTCATTATGGTCATTACCATAATGTTGTACCAGTACGTTTCTATGTAGCTGTCACCAATCTTTTTATAGGCGGCTAAAAAATGCGACCGGCCAACGGCCGATGGATACACTTGGTAAATGGGATCGGATTTTTGAATAAACTTGTTATCCTTGCGGATTAGTGCAGCAGGGTAATGTTTGTTCCTCACCAGGTCATCTATAGCCCTGTTAAAATATTTATTCCTGTTGCTATCCATCTGCTCCCTGCCCTCATCGGTGTTTGGATATAAGCTTTGTGTTAGCTTGTCGCGCTGACGTCGGGCATTGGTGTATTGTTGCGATATGGTTTGGCGTGCATCGGCAAGGTAGTCGGCAAGCTGAAAGGTCGACATCTCAGTCCAGGGCTTGAATATGTATTCTGGATTGGGGAGCGACTGATCGCGCTGAAGGGTTATTAGCCCATGGGCAATGGCCTCCAAATCATCGGATGTTATATCCTGTGGGTTTTCTCTAAGGTTTAGTGACAATTGGTTTAGCTCTGGTATCAGGTGGAGAAGCCTGAACCGAAGCTCGCTTTCGCGGAATTCGATATTGAAAAATGGCTTTTGGTACGGGTTGGACTTATAGAAGTGAACTATGGCAGCTTCCATAGCCCAACGCGATACCATCGTTTCACCAATCATAGGTACATGCTCTGCTGTGGCCAGCTTGGGGTTCAAGTTATCAAAAGAAACTACCACCCCATTGAATAGGATTTGGGGTATAATTAGGAAGGGAACTAGGATGTAGATGGCAACAACCGATTTTAGGGTTGACGATAAGATTAGCCCCAGCAGGTTGCCCGATAGCGAAAGCATAAATAGCACTAGCCATAGGGCCAAGGTAATGCCCTTAATCTCAAGGATTAAAACACCAGGGATTATGAATGCTATGGTTTGTACAGCGCTAAGAATGCCAAGAAAGGTGAATTTGGAGTTGTAAAAAGTTTTTAGGCTTAGCCCTAGGTTGGTTTCACGAGCAATAATTCTTTTGTTCCTGATGATATCCTCGCAGCTTACGATAAGGCCAAAGAATAGCGAGGCCAAAACACACATCAAGAAGAATGATGGGATGTTAGGGTTTGCAAAAAGGGTGTAGGCTTCGGTTGCGCTGTTCAAATTGCTTGGTATGGAGTAGCGTAAGAAAAGGGAGGCAACAGCCGATAGCGCAGGGGGCAGTAAAATGGCAAAGAACAGGAACTGGGTATCGCGCAGCCTGGTAAGCAGGTTCCGCACAAAGAAGTATGCAAACTGCTTAGGTTGGCTGGGTATGGTGTGCTGATCCTTGGGTAGATCTTCGGTACAAACCTTCGGTAGCGATTGATTTTGTAAGGTATTTAAGTAAAGCTGATGCCATTGCTGGGGTTCAATTTTACGTTTAGTAATTTGCCGCCCTGTTTCATCAACATAATGCTCCTCTAGCAGCTCGAATATGTCTTCAGGCTTAATGTTTCCACAGTACTCACAGCCGCTTTTGTCCTTGTCGATTCTATTGGTAGCTTGTTTAAAATGTAGGATAGCCTCGATGGGGTTTCCGTAAAAAACGGGATACCCACCCTTATCGATAATCAGAATGCTATCGAAAAGCTTGTATACTTCCGATGAGGGCTGGTGAATGTTGACCACTACCACCTTGCCCGAGAGGGCAATATCTTTAAGGATGCGCATGACCATAAGCGAATCGGCAGACGACAGCCCCGAGGTTGGCTCATCGACAAAAAGTATTTTGGGATCGCGAATTATTTCCATGGCAATGGCCAGCCGTTTGCGCTGTCCTCCGCTTAGCATTCTGTTTTCGGGCGAACCAACCCTGTTGTTTTTGCAGTCGAGCAGGTCGAGCTCGTATAGGTGCTTGTTTACTAGCTCTATAAGCTGCTGGTTCGATAGGTTGCCTATGGCTACCCTTGCGCTGTGGTACAAGTTTTCGTAAACGGTAAGCTCCTCAATAAGGCATTCCTCTTGGTGCATAACACCTATTAAGCTCTGGTGTAGCTTATGCTCTTGGTATAGGTTGTGGCCATTTATAAGTACTTTGCCTGAGTGAGGCTGAAGATTCCCGCATAGCAGTTTTATTAGGGTCGATTTGCCTACGCCGCTCCCGCCCATTATGCCTGTGAGCTCACCACTTTCGGCTTTTAGGGTCAGGCTCTTTATTCCTTGAGCTGAGTTGGGATAGGTGTAAGTAATGTTGTCGGCTACTAAGGTAACAAGGCTGTTCGAACTATTTTGAAGCAATTTTTTTACTATCTCACCATGAAAAATAGGGGCTATGCTATTGCCCTTGATTATGGCTCCACTATGGAGTATGTATGTTTGCTTGCTAAATATTGGCCTTTCGTTAATCTGTAGAACAGACGTGCCATTGTAGCTGAATAACAAAAGGTTCGCCGATGGAATTCGGAGGAATGCTATGTAACCTTTTATTCCATTGCGCTTCATGAACTGGGTATGGCTAATTCCAGGGTCTTTGTCGGCTACAATAAGTATGCTTTCCCTGCTGGGTATGCTATGGAGCTGCCCCGAAATAAAGTGCCTAAGGCTTAGGTAGTCATCGCGCTCAGTGTTAAGCCATATGGCTATTTGATTAATATCAATGGCGGGCTCGGTAGCATTGCTTGTAATCTGCGTCGATACAAAATCGAGGGGGGTAAGGGTGAAGAAGTTGAACAAATTAAGGACAAGCTGAAACCGTTGGGTGCTACTAAACTCTCGCTTAATCTCATGGCAAATTGCTTGGAGCGTATTTTGGTTAGCACCTTGGTCTTTGAAATGGGTGTAAATTTTATCGAATTTTGCCAGCTCATTCTGTCCCGATCGCTTATCGATGTTTTGCAGGAGGTAAGTTTCGAGGTGCTTTCGGGTAACCCTAATGTTTTTATCTTGTCTAACAACCGCAAGGGCGGCAACAAGTTGGATGAAAGACCTTAACATCGATTCGTTCATGGCTATAATCCTGAGAATTCAATGGTGAACGAATTGCCTTGAGAGGTAGGGGTTGTAATCTGCCCCTTGTGACCTTCAATTATTTGTTTTGCCAGCAACAAATCCCAAGTGGCGGAGCTGGTCTTGTTGCTGTTACCAGAATCGGTGTTCAGATCGGAGGGGAACGTTGCCGATGGCGAGGTAACGTTGCAAACGATGCGCTGGTTTTGCAGGGTAAGATCTACCTCAATGGTTGAGTCCGATTCGGAAAGCGAAATGGCCAGCTCGAATAGCACCTCGAAAGCCTGGAGCAAGAGGTCGTAGCTGCCACTTATGTTTGCTGGTATATTGTTGTTAGAGATGTTGAATGTGATGTTCTCGAGATCCGAAATGGTTTGCAAATCGAGGATACAGTACTTTACCAAATCGACTAGGTTAATGGTATCGTTCTTTTGTCCTAGCTGGGTTAGGTTTTCTGCATTCTGCACAATGCTGGTTCTAAGGGTAAGCCGCTCAAGCCGCGATAGGGTAGAGTCGAGCATTCGAAAAATCTCTACTAGCGAGGGGTCGTCAACATTAAACTTGAGCAGCTGAACTGGCCCCACAAATCCGTTGAGCAGGGTACGCAGCTCAAAGCTCAGCCCTTCGAGAAGTTTTGTTGTTAGCAGGTTGGGTGGATATTTTGGGTGTTCTTCCATACATTATGCATCAATTAGTGGTGAAAATTGGCGCTGTTGGAGCCGAGCTATTGCTGTAGATTACCATAACTCATCCAACAGGTTAAGCAGAACATCTTTTTTCACTGGTTTCGACAGGTAGGCATCAAACCCTCCTGCCAGCACTCTTTCCTTGTCTTCTTGGCTGGCGTAGGCCGTTTGGGCAATAATGGGCTTGGTAAAGCCCAACGCCCTAATTGCTAGTGTGGCCTCGTAGCCGTTCATGATGGGCATCTTTAGGTCCATGAGGATAAAGTCGATGGAGTCGCTATCCTCTCGCACCTTATCAACAGCCTCCTTGCCATTTCGGGCAAAGTCCACTTCGATGCTACTTTTTTTCAATATTTCGGCCAGCAGCATTCTGCTGACCACATCGTCTTCAGCCACCAGTGCCTTTAGCGGCGATTTTGTTTTTCCAGCTGTTTCGTCCATATCTCTATTTGTTGTGTAGTAAATGTAGGTTATTTTATTGGGATTCTAAACTTGAAGGTCGATCCCTTGCCCAGCTCACTTTTAACCCAAATTTTTCCGTTTAGCTTTTCCACAAATGCTTTCGAAATCGATAGGCCCAACCCAGAGCCTTCGTACCCGCGCGAAATGGATGTGTCGATTTGTCTAAAGCGTTCAAATATTACCTCTTGGTTTTCTGGGCTTATGCCAATGCCTGTGTCCTTAACGTATACCTCTACCTCGTGATCGTTAGGCTGATGGTAGCCAAACTCAATGAACCCCTCAAGGGTGAATTTTAAAGCGTTATTAATGAGGTTAGAAACAATTTGGTATACTTTGCTTCGGTCCGATTGTATGACAAGCTCATCGCTGGGGGTTGTTCCAATCCTTAGCTCAACCCCTTTCTCCTCGGCCGTTTTTTTGTAAAACATTTGTGCCTCAACCAGTACGGTGTTAAGGTTAAATTCTGATATGTACAAGGCGGTTTGGCCGGTCTCAATTTTCGATATCTCAATCAGATTGTTAATAATATTCATCATGCGCTCACCCGATCGTTCAATCATATCGAGATAAAAACTATTGGTCTCTTCGCTTACGGAGCCATCTTTTAGTAGCTCGGTGAATCCCATAATACCATTCATTGGGGTACGGATTTCATGGGAGAGGTTCTGTAAAAATGCGGTTTTAAGCCTGTCGTTCTCCTCGGCCTTCTGTTTTGCTGCTTCAAGCTCGGCATTTTGGGCCTCAATCCTCTTGTTATTTTGCAAGATCTCCATCTCGGCATTTTTACGGCTGGTTATATCCATTAGCATACCCGACATAACATTGCCCATAAGCGAGGCGCTAAGCATGATATGCTTAGTGTTTCCCTTGGGGGTAATAAACTCAAGCTCAACTTCCTTAAAGCTGTCCCTTGTTTTAAGATGATGTACTAATTCCTCTCGCTGCTGGGGATTTTTGTATAGGGTTGAGATGTTAACCTTCATGAGCTCGGGTATTGATTCGAACTCGAGAATAGTAGCCATAGCGTTATTGGCAAACTGAAACTCGCCTGCTACGTTGGTGGTGTATACGCCTACCAATGAGTTTTCCACCAGCGACTTGTATTTTTTCTCCGACTCCCTAATGGCTTTTTGAGCATTATGCCAATCGGTAACATCGCGAATAAAGCCGCCCACGCCTATTTTACCGCTGCTTAGCTTAACGGGAAACTTGCGCGTTTCGTAAATTTTATCGTTATGTAGCTCGGTATCTATTACAACCATTCCCTTTTCAATAGCTTTCTTATCCGATAGGCTGGAGTTATTGGCCACATCATGAGGCAGCAAGTCGAAATCGGTATGCCCAAGCACATCAATTTCTTTTTGCTCAAAGAATTCAAGGCCAGCGCGGTTAACCATAATGTACTTAAACTCCTCATCCTTAAGGAATGTTATATCCTGAGTTGAGTTCATAAAAATGCGGTAGCGCAGCTCGCTTTCCTGCAGCTCAAGCTCAGCAATCTTTTTGGGAGTGATATCGATATGCGAAATCACCAAGCCTTGGCTTAGCCTGTCGTGGCTCATGTAGGGAACCACCCTCACCTGAAACCACTTGTTCGCTTCGGGCATAGTCATCTTGTACTCCATCTCAAACAGATTTGTTTGCCCGCTAAGTACCATTTGCATGCCTTTTATCATATTGTTGGCGTCTTCGGCATCGGCACCAGTTGCTTTTTGGCAAACGGTAAAGTAGTTTGTTCCAACCCCCACCTCATCAATTATTCCATCGTTCTCATTGGCAAAGTCTATCCAGTGCTTGTTTACCGACAGAATGGTTCCCTTGCCATCGAGTAGGCAGATGTTAGCATTTATTGAGTCGAGGGTGGCCTGGGCAATCTGTTTCTGCTCGTAAAGTTTTTGGGTAGCTTCAACCCGGTCGGTTACGTTGTAGGCAACCACAAGACGAGCGGCCCTTCCGTTGTACTCAATGCTATGCGACGTTATCTCGGCAAAAATTCTTTTTCCATTTTTATACTGATGCACCCATGGGCCCGAGTGCTGAATCTCGACCTCCTCATTTTCCAGATTGCTTGTCAGCCGTGGGAGCTGATCTTTGGGTCGGATATCCTTTATGCTCATCGAAAGGAACTCCTGCTTGCTATACCCGTAATTGTTGATAGCGATATTGTTAACGGCTAGGAATTTGTATGTTTCGATATCGTACACCCACATGGGGTTGGGGTTGCCCTCGAACAGCACACGGTATTGAGCCTCGCTTTGGGCTAATGCTTCCTGAGCCTTAATTCTATCGGTAATATCGCGGGCAACGGCTTCAAGGGCAATGGTTCTTTTGTTCGTGCCGTAGGTAAATACATTGATTTGCTCCAGGAAAGCCTCCTCGCCATTCTTTTTGATGATGCGGTAGGTGAGTAACGATTTGCCCTCTTTCCTCAGCTTACGCAGATTTCTGAATTTTTCCCGGTCGTCGGGGTGAATGATGTCAATGCTCAGCCTTGGCATTTTGTAAAATTCCTCGGGAGTATAGCCGGTAATGCGTGTTGCCGATGGGCTTGCGTAGGCAAAGCGAAGCGTTGGTTGATACTCAATTTTAAAAATGAAGTCGTGGGCATTCTCAGCAATCATTCGGAATTTCTCTTCGCTCTCCCTGAGGGATTGTAAAGCCATTTTCCGTTCCAGCTTGTTTTGTGCCTGTTCTATCGCCTCCTTAACTGCAAATGGTAGTCGGGCCATCCGTTCCTTTAGCACGTAGTCGGTGGCGCCGGCTTTCATACACTTTACCGCAGTTTCCTCGTTGATAGATCCCGTAAGGAGAATAAAGGGGATGTCGGGGGCATTAGTTTTGGCCAATTCAAGGGCCTCCATTCCGTTGAAGGTAGGCATGGCGTAATCCGATATAATAATCTGTGGGTTGAACTCTTGTAGCTCCCTGACAAAATCCTCGGGAGTATCCACTCTAATCCCTTCGAAGGGAATGCCGCCCCGCTTAAAGGTTGCCTTGGCAAGCTCAAAATCTTCGGGCAGATCCTCGGCAAATAAAATTTTTATTTTTCCATTCTCAAGGGGCATAATAAGTTGTTTTAAATTTTTTATAGAGAAGTTCGATTACACAAATATCTATAGGGGAGGCTGGTTAATTGAAAGCCAGTACATTCCCAATTCTCTGACAGAATCGACAAATTTTTCGAAATCAACGGGCTTCACAATGTAGCTATTTGCCCCCAGCCTGTAGCTTTCAATAATATCGGTTTCCTGCTTCGAGGTGGTTAGAACAACCACCGGAATTGCCTGTGTTTTGGGGTTCGATTTAATGGTTCTAAGCACCTCTAGCCCATCAACCTTAGGGAGGTTTAGGTCGAGTAGAACTACATTGGGCTTGTTGTCGGTATTCCTGCTGCTGAACTCCCCGTGTCCGAAAAGGAAATTGAGCACTACCTCGCCATCCTCGGCAACCTGCACTCTGCTTGCTATGCTGTTTTTTTTAAGTGCCCGGAGCGTAAGCTCAACATCGGCAGGGTTGTCTTCAACTAGCAAGATCTCAACATCGTCCATAGCGTGGTGTTTTATGATATTTAAAGTTAAAGGTTCCGATTTACATTCCGCCAGTATTATCAATGGGGATAGTGAAAATAAAGCGTGTCCCCTTGTTTATTTCAGACTCGGCCCAGATACTGCCATTGTGCATATGTACAAACTCTTTGCAAATGATTAAGCCCAGCCCCGTGCCATGCTCCCCGTTGGTGCCATAGGTCGATTTTGATTCGGTGATGGAGAAGATTTTTGTCAACTTTTGGGGTTCAATTCCAACGCCTGTGTCCTCAACCGCAATCTCCACCATGCTGTCCTTGGGGGTAGCCCATACTGAAATTGCACCATTGTTGGGTGTGAATTTAATGGCGTTCGATACCAGGTTCCGAAGTAGCGTTACCAGCATATTCTCATCGGCCAAAACTTTTATATTGTTATCTATCTGGTTGTTTAGCGCAATGTTTTTTGTTAAGGCGTTGGTATGGAATAGCTGAATGCACTGGCTTGCAATGGCTGCTAAATTCACGGAGGTTGGGTTGTAAGTCATTCGGCCACGTTGCACCAAGGCCCAATCGAGCAGGTTGCTAAGCAGCTTGTTGGTGTTTTCGGCTGTTTGTGTAAGGTGGTCAATCACTTCTTCCATTTCGTTGCCATCATCTTTGTGGGGTTTGTATCTCTCCTTGAGCAAATGGCTTAGCTGCAGAATATTATTGAGCGGACTCTTTAGGTCATGCGCGATGATGGAGAAGAACTTATCCTTAGTAGCGTTTAGCTCCATGAGCCGCTCCTCGCTTTGCTTTAGCACAATTGTTTGCTCGTTGAGCTTTTGAGACATTTGGTAAAGGCTGATATGGGAGCTTACCCTGGCCAACAGCTCCTCCTTTTGGAATGGTTTGGTGATATAGTCGACCGCTCCCATTCGGAAGCCCTCAACAATTGCATCCACATCGCTTGTGGCGGTTAGAAAGATTACTGGGATGTTAGCTGTTTGCTTGTTCGCTTTTATCCTTTTGCACACCTCAATCCCATCTATTTCGGGCAGGGTTCGGTCGAGCAATATTAGGTTTGGTGAATATCCCTTCAGAAAATCAAGGGCAAGCTCACCAGTTTCCACGGAAAAAATCTGGTAATTCTCAGCTTCCAAAAAGCTGGTTATTAGGCTGAGTAATGCTTGCGAATCGTCAACTATTAGTATGCTGCCCTTGCGTTGCATTGTCTTTTCAGTTATTCGTTGATATACGGAAGCGTAAACCAGAATGTTGCGCCTTGGCCTACCTCACTTTCGGCCCACACAGTACCCCCATGGCGATGCACGATGCGCTGTACCACCGATAACCCAATGCCTGTACCTTCGAACTCGTTGGGTCGATGAAGCCTTTGGAATGTTTCGAATATCTTAGTAGCATACTTGGGATCGAAACCTATTCCATTGTCCTTTATGTAGTAGTGGCACATATCATCCTTTACCCATCCCCCAATCTCGATGGTAATGGTAACATCGGGCTTGCAGTACTTTATGGCATTGCCAATAAGGTTTTGCCAAACCTGCTTAATAAGCGTAGGGTCGGCCTTGGTGGGTGGTAAGGGTTTAACGTTTAGCTCCACATTTCCGGTGTTGATGGGTTCGAATATATCTTTGTAAACGTTGCTAATTATGGGGTTCATACTTATATCTACTAGCTTTAGTTGCCCCCTAGTTACCCTCGATAGCGCCAGCAGGTCGATAATGAGCTGATCCATCTTTTGTGAGTTCGTACGCACTACATTCAGTAGTCGCTTGCCCTCTTCGTCTAATGATTGTGCATAATCCTCCTCCAGTATTTTACTAAACCCATCGATGGCCCTGAGCGGTGCCCGCAGGTCATGCGATACGGAGTACGAGAACGACTCCAGCTCGCGGTTGATGGCTTCCAGCTTTTGCCGTTCGCGTTTTAGCTCCTCGGTCATCTCGTTCAAATCTTCCACCATATACAGCATGGCCTTTTGGCTTTTATGGAGTTTTTCCAGCTGCTCCTCCATGGCCTGGGTGCGTTCGGCAACCCTTGCCTCTAGCTCCTCGTTGAGCTTGCTAAGCCGTTTCTCAAAGTGCTTGCGCTCAGCTAGCTCCTTTTGTAGCTGTTGGTATAGGTTTGCGTTCTGGATGGCTATCCCAATTTGTGCCGACATGGTTTCCAGTATCTTGAGGTCGGTCTCGGTGTAGGCATTGGGTAGCTTCGATTCAATGTTAATGGCTCCAATTACTGTGGAGCGGGAGATAATGGGTACGCAGATCTCCGATTTGGTGTCATGGCGAAACTCAACGTATCTTGGGTCTCGGGTTGCATCGTTTATTAGTAAGCTTTGGGCATTCTCAACAACCCAACCAACAATTCCCTTTCCAACTTTTAGCTCTTGCCCCTCGATGTATGTTTTTTCGGTGGTGTTATAAACGTAGCCCAGGTCGCAATCGCTAACAGCAAAAGGCTTAAGCGTTATGCCATCAGCATCGACCAGTAGCACCGAGCAATGCTCGTAGTTTAGAATATCCTCCAGTACTTGGATGATTTCATGGGCCAATTTCTCGGGTGTTTTTAGGTACTGTAAGGGTTTGCTTGCTTTGAAAATAGCCGAAATCTCTTGGTTTAAGCGTTGGAACTCCTTTTCTGACCTTTTTCGAATGCTAATATCCCTAACCACCGATATTATCCTTTTCTCCTTATTAAGATCGACGCTGCTGAGCGATACCTCAATCCAAAAATGCTCACCAGTTCTTTTCCTGGCGAGCCACTCAAAGGTATGGTAGCCTTTGGTTAGGGCTTGACTAATGTGGAAATCGGCTAGCTGGGGGGTGTAGGGCGGTTCGTTAGCGTTTATGGTGTGAAGCGTTTGGTGTACAATCTCTGCCTTCGATTCAAATCCGTAAATCTCGAGCACCCGCTTGTTTACATCTAGAATTACGCCTTTGGTATCGCTGATAAAGATGCCCTCGTTGGTTGAGTTGAAAATGGTCCTGAAGTTCAGCTCGCTTGTCCTAATGGCCTCCTCAGCCATTTTACGATCGGTTATATCGAGTATTACCCCAACAAATTTATCCGTTAGCCCCTCGGGGTCTTGCTCGAACTCGGCTTTTGTTATAAGGGTTTTTTTTGTTGTTTGGTTGGCGGGGGCAATATCGAAAATGTAGCTGAAATTCTCTCTCCGCTCAATAAAGCCAGTCAACTCTTTGTAAACCCCTTCACCCAGGATGTTTTTCTTGCTCAGCGTTTCGAGGCTATGAAAATCTGACCTTGATAAGCCAAGTATTCTTTTCGCCTCGTCGGATATCCATAGCTTATTGTTGCTGTAGTTAAACTCCCAGTTCCCCACTTTGCCCATGGCCTGTGCACGCGCGTAGCGCTTATTCTGCTCATCAATTCGTTTGATGTAGGCCGTGCGCTCCGTAACGTCGTGCAGGGTTATGAGGGTCATGGCCTCGTTACTCCATACAATTTCAGAGGTTTGCACCTCGAAGGTGTGGCTAATTCCATTTGTCTCAATAATAACTTCGGAGGGTTTTTGCTCAAGGTAATTTAGCTGAAGCATGCTTCCCTTTAGCTCTTCTGACGATTTGTTGTATAGGCTGCATGCATTGGGGTTGGCAAATTGTATTGTTTTGTTGGAGTCGATAATGAGGAGGGCGTTAGTACTTCGATCAACAATTTTTCTGAACCTATCTTCGCTCTCCTTCAGCTGATCGATGGTGTTTTTATGCTTCATAAAAGCATCAATGCGGGCAATAAGCTCGCGATTCTGTATGGGTTTAACCAGGTATCCATCGGCGCCCAGCTCAAAGCCCTCTGCTTGATGCTTAGTATCAATTTTATATGCCGACATTAGAACAACGAAGCAGCTGCTTGTGCTAGGGGTTGACTTTAGGGTAGTAAGAATTTGGGTTCCAGTAATATCGGGCAGTACAATATCGCAAAGCACTAGTTGCGGAACTTTTTGCATGGCAATATCAAGGGCTTGTATGCCATTGTGGGCCACTAAAACCTCATAACCCTGCTTTTTTAATAGTCGAGCCATGGCATCGGCCACATACACCTCATCATCAACAACTAGTATTTGTCCCTTGGCATTGCTCATCTGATATCAATGGTATTACTATGCTTTGGGTAGCTCAAAGCTAAACTTTGAGCCTACTCCTAACTTGCTACTCACCATAATGGTTCCGCCATGCCCTTCGATTATCTTTTTCGCTATGCTAAGGCCCAGACCGGTGGTTTTCTCACCAGCTGTGCCCTCGCTCGATGCTTTCTCAAAAGGTGTAAATATTTTATCCACCATATCTTCAGGGATTCCGACACCCTGGTCCTCAAACTCAAGTACAACGCTTTGGTCTTTCTCTATGATATTTACCTGCACACTACTGCCTGGGTGTGAAAATTTAACAGCATTGGATGTCAAATTGTTTAGCACTTGCTCTAGCTTAGGTGGATCTACGTTAATACTGATGTTTTTGCTGCTTTGATTTAGGTAGATTTTTACATTCTTTTTGGCGGCCAGGCTATTGTTAAGGGCGATATTGTTTTGGGCCAGCTCAACAATGTTTATGCGCTGTAGATTTAGCGTTAGCTTACCCGATTCAATTTGAGTTATGTCGAGCAGATTCTCAATTAACGATAGTAGAAACTCAGCAGACGAGAAGATGATCTTCAGAAAGTTTTGGTGCTCCTCCGACAGTGAATTCTTGGTTTCGTCGAGTAGAAAATCTGCGTAGGTCATGATTACACTAAGGGGGTTGCGAATATCATGGGTAGCCATTCCTAAAAACTGATTCTTTAGCTCGTTTAGGCGAGCTAGCTCAGCGTTTTTCTTGGTGAGCTCACGCTGTAAATTTACCAGGTCGTTGTTGAGCTGGCTAAGCTCATCGAATATGAAAGAATCGGAGATTTCTCTTTTTTTCTTCGTTTTATCGGTAAGACTAAGCTTTACCAGCTGTCGAATTTGGTTGGCCTGCTCGTTATTTATTAGCTGCAGTT
The DNA here is from genome assembly GCA_034006965.1 of Tenuifilaceae bacterium. Lineage (GTDB taxonomy): Bacteria > Bacteroidota > Bacteroidia > Bacteroidales > Tenuifilaceae > Perlabentimonas. The sequence continues at coordinate 8,111 of JAVERU010000021.1, read as the reverse complement.
CATTTATGAATATTTGTGAGGCAGATGCCTTGCTCGCGCCTATAATCCATATCGTTTTTTCGACGAAGAAACCGGTAAAGTTTAGGTTAAGCGTTTTGTTATCGATGGTCAGGGTTAGCGGGTAGTCCATGGCCATCCCCTGTGCTTTGGTTTGCAAAATAAAATCGAGGGTCATGGGCGTTGTGCCCTTAGCCGAGAGCGTGGTGAGGAATTTCCCTTCGAGCAGGGTTGAGGGCACATTGAAATCGTTGCGAATAAGCCGTGTAATCTGGCCCGTTTCGTCGCACTGTAAAACCAAACCTTTAAGCTGATCTGTGCTCATGGCGTTATGCTGTTAGCTTATTTGCTGCCGTTATGGCTTCCATGGCGTTGGGGGCATAACCGTCGACCTCGAACGTTTTCCACACGTCAGGGTTGGTGTTAATGGCATTCCCCCCAATCATAATCTTTACGTCTTTGCCCACATGGCTTGCACGTATTTTCGATATCGTTTCGCGGAGAAGCTGACGATGAAAGGGCATGGCTATCGATAGTGCAACCAGCTGTGCATCGTTGCTCTCTATGGCATTTAGGATTGTGCTGGCTGGCGAGTTGGCGCCTAGGTAGTAGGTATCCCAGCCCTCCATCTCGAAAAAATCGGCCACCATTCTAATTCCAATCTCGTGCAGCTCGCCACCCACGCATGCGGCCACCATGGTTTTCCCTACCCTGCTGGTTGTAAAGATGTAGGTGTACAGCTGCGACATGATGGATTGCGTGGCGGCAGAGCAAAAGTGCTCAACCGCTATGCTCACCTGATTGCTTAGCCATAGCCTGCCAATTTCGTACTGCGACTTCTGAAAAACTTCCATGTAGATGGTTTTCACTGGTACCCCCTTCTCTACAGCATCCATTATCAGCTTGCTGGCAGTGCGCCTGTCGCCATTAATCAACGAGTTGATGTAGCTGTGAGCAAGCTGCCCAATGCTGGTTGATGTGTCGATGGCGCTTCTCTGCTGATCAACTGTTTCGCCCATTTGTAATATGCCTGCATCGATGATTGGCTCGAAAATGGGATGCAAATTGTTGGGCAGCATCTCCCTTAGCACGCTTTTGGTGCATTCAAGGGTTGTTATCATTACCGAGTCGGGGAAATTTAACCCTTTGAAAAGGGTTTTTACCCACGCAACGTAATCTCTGAATATATGGGGATCGTTGGCCACCACCGCCTCGGCAAGGAAGGGGAGATGATACCCCGCATCGCGCACGCTAATTTTTCGCCCCTCCGAACCATAGGGTTTCCAAAAATTTGGTTGTAGTTTGTATTGTTGTTCAACAATCCTTTCGGCAATTGTAGCGCTTTGCTGTTGTAATATGTTTTGGAATTGTTGTGGGAGGTTGCTTTCCATAGCTTTAGGTTGTTTATCTGCAAGATAATGAATGATTAGCTAATTACAATCGGAAAATGTAGGTTTGATGCGCTATATCATCGTTTTTAATGAGGCTAGCCAATCAACCAATCCGGTCGCTTCGGCAGGCTCAGCGCCCTTTTCTCTTTAGCAATCGTTCAACCTGCAACCCGTAAACCCTTAATCGCTAGTCAATCATTCGATTAACCAATTACCCCTCGTCAACACGGCAAAAAACGCTCGGTTGCTTCAACCCTCAAAGCACGAGGGTTTGACTTCGTGGATCACTTTGTGGTTCGCAATGACGCTCAAAGGCTTTAGGTATCATAGCGGACAATCATAGATTAATATTCCGGGTTCCAATTGCCACAGGCTAAAGCCCGTGGCAATTAACAAAGTGCATTCTTTGTAAAACTTAAACAGGTTCTTAAACCTCACCTTTTAACCTTTTAATCTCCTCCTTTAGCTCCTTCATCCTAATCTCCCGGTTGATGGTGGCCTCGTGGAATCGCTCCAGATCCGAGATGCGCTCGTTAAGTTCCCTAGTTTTCTCAATAACCTTCTCCTCCAGGCTATTTTTTAGGGCAAGTAATTCATCCTCGGCTTTTTTCTTATCGGTAATATCTAAAAACACCTCAAGCCTAGAGATGGATCCATTGGTATTCTTAAGGGGAATGTCGTACACCTCATATAGTTTACCGTTCTTGTCCGATTCCCAGACCTGGATGCATGCTTCTCCCTGCAGAACCTTATCGTGATTGCAATTTTCACACGGAGAGGTTAAATTGTATAGGTACTCATAGCAAGTTTCTCCCTTATGCTCACCAAATTCTTCAATCATTCGGCTGTTGAGGAATTCGATGTTGTAGTCCCTGTTAATAATATGAATACCCAAAGGGAATTCGTCGAGTATCTGCTTAAAGCGTTGGCGCTCGTTGCGGAGGTTTTCCTCAACTGCTTTTCTTTCGCTTATGTCCATTAGGCTACCGTATAATCTAATTGCCTTGCCGTTCAATACCTCAGGTTGGCCACTAGTCCATATCCATTTCTTGTTGCCCAACGGAGTGTTAACTCTCAGCTCAAGGTCGTAGGGTTGTAGTTGGTTAATCGCCTTGTCGATGGCGTTTTTTAACTTCCTGCTGCTCTCCTCATCAAATAGTGCGAGGTTGTTTTTAAGGATAGAGGCGTCATAAGTTTCTGGGTTAACATCAAATATCTTATAAATCTCTTTTGTCCAAACAATTTCACCTGTTTCAAGATTGTGTTCCCATCCTCCAATATGAGCCACATTCTCAACCTTTTCGAAGAGGCGTTGCTGATTATTTAGTACTGCCAATGTTCTTTTATGCTCTTCAACCTCTTGGCTTAGTTCGGCAGTTCTATTCCTTACCTGTCGGCGAAGGAGCCCAATTACAAAGATAACTAGAAAGATTAATGCTGGAATTAGGATGTATAAGGCTACCCTTACTATTTCCTTAGCGGAGTAGCCTGTTGGTGTGCTGGGGCCAAACCATTTTAGATGAATCTCATCGAACTTTTTGTTGGCAAACACAATGGAAAGCCCCTCGTTAAGCCTCGATAAGAGTTCAGTATTGCCCTCCTGCACAGCGAAACAAAAATCTTGACGAAAGCCAGGGAGTTGAATGTCAAGTGGGATGATGCTCTTAATTCCCATCCTTTTAAGTAGTGCTATTCCCATAACTCGTTGAGTAACCACAGCATCGAGCTCGTTGTTGTTGAGCATACGGAACGCCTCCTCGTAGGTGTACGTTGCGATTGGATGGTCTGCAATATTCTCGCGTTTAACGTACTCTTCAGCATTATCGCCCTTCATTACCCCAATCCTTAGGTTTTTTAAATCGCTAATGGTTTCGATGTTTATCTCTTTGTTCTCACTTTTTATAAAAATAGCCCCGTGAAGTGAAAGGTAGGGTAGGGTGAAATCGTACAGATGTTCCCTTTCGGGAGTGCGCCCAACGAATGGGAGGGCATCAATTCGGCCTTCGGCTAGGTCTTCTTTTATTTGACTCCAAATACCAATTTGAATATGTGTTTCAATCCCAACTGCTTCGGTGGCTGCTAAAAATAGTTCAAGGGCAAACCCATCGGGGGTTCCATCCTTGTTAATAATGGAGTAGGGTGGGTAATCGGGTTCAACGGCAATGGTAATGGTTTCTATACGCTCACGCTTTAGCGTGTCGGTATCATGAGGATGTGCATTGACACTCTTGGCTATGGATAGTATGACAAGGAGAAATGTTATTGCAAAGTGGATGAAAAGATTCGCTCTCATAGGTTTAATTTTAAACGTTGGTTATGCATTAGGAGTTTTCACCCTTTAGGCGTTTAATCTCGTCTCTTAGCTCCTTCATACGAAGCTCTCGATCGATGGTGGCGTTGTAAAACCTTTCAAGCTCTTCAATCCTTTCGCTGAGCTCCTTGGTTTTTTCTTGCACTTTAATTTCTAGGTCGTTTTTAAAGGCAAGCAGCTCTTGTTCGGCCTGTTTGCGTTTGGTTATATCGTGTGCTATCCCTTCTACTCTTACGGGTCTTTTATTCTCGTCGTACACCAGTTTTGACTTATCGTAAATCCATACAATGCTGCCATCTGGGCGAATAATACGACACTCCCGAACAGATTCTCCCGATTTCTGTAATTGCTTAAAAGCCATATCTGTAAGGTGTTGGTCGTGGGGGTGAACAATCTCCATAAATAGAGAAGGGTTTTCTAGGAATTCCTGAACACTTCTCCCGTACAGAATTTCCACCGAGGGGCTTAAGTATAGTGGTTTCATGTCGGGCCAGGTTAGCGACCACACCACATCGGTAATGTTATCTAAAATCCCGCTTAGCTTCTCTTCGCTTTCTCGGAGAGATTCTTCGGTCTTTTTTCTCATGGTGATATCTTCGGCCACAGCCATTATGCCTTTAACGTGATTGCTTTTGCCGTATATAGGAGCCGTGGATAAGCTAATAGTTATCTTCTCCCCATTTTTCCTCAGCCTAACTAACTCTTTTGCTTTAAAGCCCTGGCCACTCAGAATTTGCCTCATATTATCTTTGAACTCCTGCTGTTTCTCTTTCTGAACAATGGGGTTTGGCTTCCCTTTAACCTCATCGAAGGTCCAACCAAAGATTTGCTCTGCTGCCCTGTTCCATGAAATGATATTTCCATCTACATCGAGGCTGTAAATGGCAATGGGCGAACTGTCGATTAATGCTTTTTGATATGCCTCGCTCTCCAAAAGTGCAGCCTCGACATTTTTTCGTTCGGTAATATTATGTATCAGTGATAAAATGGACAGCAGTTTACCAGTGCCGTCAACCAATGCAGAATTAAACCAAACACAGTGAACTATGCTTCCATCTTTTGCGTAGTTGCGATTTGAAGAGATGTTCTTGTTTGCCATGCCACTTATAAGGCCACTCATTACCCTGTTTACTTCCTGTGAGTCATCTTCATGCACAAAGTTCCATTCTGCTGGATGTTTGTTTATCACCTCCTCTTCGCTCCAGCCAAAGAACGCCTCTGCCCGGGCAGTCCATCGCTTAACCCTAAAACTTTCATCCCACTCTATTACTGCCAGAGGAGAGTTCTCGATATGATACTTTAGCTGCTGGGTGGCCAGCAAGATTTCTTTTTCGGTCTGTTTTTGCTTTGTAATATCGGTTGATATGCCTAATAATCCGCAAACTTTTTTCCTATCATTTTCGCAATAGATTGGTGTCTTTAATTCTAGGTAAACAGATTCTTCGCCTCGAGAGTTGGTTGTGTGAACCTCCTCTTGACTTTGCTCACCAGCGTATACTCGTTTATCAATGCTTTTTATTGTCTTTACGGTTTCGGCGGAGAAGAAGTCCTCATCCGTCTTTCCAACAAGTTCATCAAGTTGACATCCAAAAAGATTGAGCGTGGCTTGGTTACCAAAAGTATAATGCGAGTTAATGTCTTTCATATATACGCAAGTAGACAATTTGTCAAGTGCCTCCTGCAAAAGGCGCATCTGTTTGCTTGATTCATGGATAGCCTTCTCTGCTCTAATACGTTCACTTATATCTTTAAGCAGAACCTGAATGGCCATTTCGCCTTCATCGTAAAACGGGGTTGCCGTAACTTCAACATTTACCTCAGCCCCATCAATCCTTACTATTCTTTCCTTTATGGTTGGTGCGCTTTGATTGTTAAGCAGCATGCTGTCTATTCTTCCTTTGATAATCTCATGAAAGTCGGGATGAAAGAACCCCAAGGGCGATTTGCCAATAAGTTGTTTTGGCGAATCTGCCCCGAAAAGTTTAAGGCAGGCTTTGTTTACATATACTACTTCGTTGTTTTTATTAATAAACAAGGCGTCAGGCATAATATCGAGCAAATTGCTATAGCGCTTTTCTCGCTCTTCGAGGGCCAAAATGTTATTGCGAACTTCAGACCGATCGCTAAATACCATAACAACACCAATAATATTTCCCTTGCTATCTTTGATTGGAGCGCCGCTATCGGAAATTGGTATTTCCTCCCCATTTTTTGATAGCAACAGGGTGTGGTTTGCTAGTCCAACTATTAACCCCTCCTTTAAAACCTTATCAACAGGATTCTTAATATTCTCTCTGGTATCCTCATTGATTATATTAAAAACCACTTCTAGCCTTTTCCCTAGAGCGTCTGCCTCATTCCAACCGGTTAGTTTTTCAGCCACGGGGTTTAGCTGCTTAATAAGCCCTTTTTTGTCAGTTGTGATTACCCCATCGCCAATGCTGTAGAGGGTTGCACGGAATAGTTCTTGCGACTCATGAAGCTCAGCCCTTTTCTCGTACAGTTCCTTGTAAATATTTCTTTGCCGATAGTTATGCATCCATGCCATGGCAACCACCACAAGCAGAATGGCAATTGTCACAATAATTGCAATTAAAATTACTCGCTGGTTGAACTCAGCATAAAACTCATCCTGATCAACTTCGGAGATCAAATACCAATTGGTGTTTGCTATTTTGCTAATGTCTGAAAGCACTTTTTCTCCACGGTAATCAACTCCTTCAAATATTCCCGTATGCCCATTAACTGCTGCAACGGCTGAAACCTTGGATTGGGTGATAGGTAGTTTGAAGGTAAGGTTCTCGTTTTTGATATGTCGAAGTTGATTAATGAAGGTAACGCTATCGCCATCTCTTCGTACCAATAAGGTTTCGGCTGTTTTACTGGGCGTTGGCCATTTCTCTATAAGCGGGTATAAAAAATCGGAAGGATCAATACGAAAAACCATAACGGCTATGATTTTTTGTCCAACACTTACCGGGGCCAAAATCTCATAATGAATAGCGTCGTGGGCTTTGCAGTAATAGATTTCGCTTTTGAAAATTTGTCCTGTACTAAAAACTTGTTTTGAATAGCCTATTGTAGTTGAATCGAGGAAAACAAAGTCTTCATCCATGCTAAAAAGTAGCTGGCCGTTTTCAAGGATAAGAAAAATGTTCTCGTATCTTTTGTTGGTCATAATATGCTCAAGGGATGCTCTTAAAAGGGCTTTTTGAGCATCATTTCCATCAATTGCTCCCTGAACATAGTTTTTGTAGGGGGTGTTCTGGCTAAAGAAAAGTGCTTCGGAAATACGCTCCCTATGCCAATCAACCAGCTGTTTTACCTTTAGCTGGGCAATAGCACTGAGCTCATTGTGCCTATCGATAATTATGGTTTCTTTCTCGTGCTTGTAGAGAAAGAAGCCTCCAACAACAACAAGGGATGTTATTGTAAAGGCTATTATCGTTGAGGTAAATACGCTTTGGGTTCTCACATCGGTATGATTTATACGCACATAATAACATATAAATATATCAATTTTTCAAGTCAAGTCAATGCCTATAGTAATGATCCTCTAATTACCCAAGCTATGGATTGCACGTGATGAGTTTAGCATACAAGCAAAATGCCCAGCCTCAATGCCAGTGAGGCTGGGATGTCTACAAGGTTATACTATTCGCAAGAAGTGTAGTGTCTTGTCAGAAACTAATGGTGTAATAGCTAGTTCATTTGGAGATGTTCAATCCTACTTTCCCACTAGTTCGGTAATATCAACCGATACCTCAACAACTTTAAGAGGAGTACCTTCCTCATCGAAAATGGGGTAGCAATGGGCTTTAACGGTAAAGATATTCCCTTTCTTGTCCCTTCGCTTAAAAATATTCTTAAAGGGTTTGTTATTCCGCATATCGTCCAAGAACTGGTTGTATTCAGCGGAGGTAACAACATCTTGATGTTCGAAGAGTATGCTATGATGCTGGCCAATTAGTTCCTCCTTGGAGTAGCCTGTTTGTGAGCAAAGTAAAGAGTTAACATATGTGATAATCCCCTTAAAATCGTACTCAATTACCATAGCCAAACCACCAATGGCTTCCATGGTCCATGATATTTCTTTCTCCTTACGGCTCATCTCCTCCTGAGTGGCAAGTAGCTCCTCCATATTTTGTCGCATTTCCTCTTCCTGCGCCTGCATCTCCTCGGCCTGTTGCTGCGATTGCTCCAGCAGGAATCGGGTTTTGGCATTTATCTTAACCGTGGCAACGGTTGAGGCTATGCTTTCGGCAATCTTCTCAAGGAAATCGACCTCGAACTGCTCAAATACTTTGAACGAAGCTATCTCAATTACCCCTAGTACACTTTCGTTTTGCTTAAGGGGTACTAGCAAAATGCAGTTGGGATTGGCCTCGCCCAGCCCGGAGGTTATGGTTACA
>JAVERU010000167.1:0-4877 GCA_034006965.1 Tenuifilaceae bacterium | reverse complement strand
CACAAAATCAGCCAACGGCTCAACCTCCTGCGAATCGGCAATAACAACGGTGTGACCCCCGCGTATTAACCTATCGAAAAGCTGGAAAAGCTTCTGGGTATTACCCCAATCGAGTCCACGGGTGGGCGAATCGAACAGGATAATGGCCTGCTCCCGCTTCAACCCTGCTACGCTTTCGGCCAGCATAAGCCTTCGGCGCTCACCGTGCGATAACGTTGATACCTCCTGCCCCAAAGCCAGATAACCCAACCCCACCAGCTGCAGCTGTTGTAAAATCTTTTTGCTTTTGAGAAATATAAAATCTGCTTCCAAAAATTCATTTACCGTAACCGCTAGCCACTCACTTATGCTCTTGCCGCCAACCCTATAAGCCAGCCACTTTTCGCTGTATCGATGGCCGTTGCACTCGGGGCAAACCTCCTTGACATCGGGCAAAAAATCGAGAGTGGTGGTTATGATTCCTAGCCCCTTACACTTGGGACATTGCGATTTCCTGCTGTTAAAACTAAAATCCGCCTCCGCAATACCTTCCGCAATGGCCTCAGGTGTAGATGCAAACACCTTTTTCAAATCGTTGAGCGCCCCTGTTCGTGTTGCTACTGCACTCTGGGTATTACCCTGTGGTAATTTGTTAGATATTCGAATTTGCTTAAACCTTTGCTGATGTTCACACTCAAGGGCAATAGCGTTTAGCAGCTGGGTTTTCCCGCTTCCTATTGGACCAGTAATTAGGTTTAGGCGCTGTGGGTATATTTCTGCTGATCTAATCTCTGGTATTGGTTCAACACCCGTCAGGCTCAACTTTTTCCGCTCAAATCTCTCTCCCTTGCATACTATTTTGGCTGTTACTGGCGATTTTTGCTTATCTATCTCTTTTGGCGTGAAATCAGCAATAACTCGTCCGCCATCCTTACCCGCACCAGGGCCCAGCTCGATAATCCTATCGGCTGCGTTAATAATCTCAGGCCGATGGTCGCTAACCAGAATGGTGTTGCCCCGTTGCTGCGCAAGTTTAAGCGTTTGCACTAGATGCTTACGCGCGCTCGAATCCATTCCCCAGGTTGGCTCATCGAGGATAATGCACATTCCGCTCTGTTGCGATGAAAGAACACCCCCCAGCTGAATCCACTTGAGCTCGCCGCTGGAGAGCCATGCCGCTGGTCTACCCAGAACCAAGTTACCTAGTCCCGCCCTCGACAAAAACTCTAACTTCTCGCGCAGCTGGGCCAGCAGAGCCTCCGAAACCTGTGCATAGGCATCATCCTTGGTTTGCTCCAGCAACCCATCGATAGTAAGTTCGAGAACTTGGCCAATACTCAGCCCATTGAAAGTGTACTTGAGCATCTCGGGGCGAAGCCTCTGGCCGTTGCACTCCGTGCAGGGTGTATCGATAAGCAGCTCCAACGCGCTCCTCCCCTTTGCCGATGGGAAATGGTTGCGATACTCCTCTTCAATCAATCTACACAACCCATCCCAACGCCCAACAAACGAGTGATTTCCTTCGCCTCCTTTGCGCTTAAACTGCCATTGCGCCTTGTACTGCTCGCTGCCAGTTCCCCAAAGGATCATCTCTCGCTCGTGTTCGCTTAGCTCTCTCCAAACCTTATCGGTATCTATCTTATGTTGCTGAACCATTGCCTGCAATAGCCAGCGGTACTTATTCCTCTCATCAACAAAAAAATGCACCGTTTTGTGTGATGATAAAGCACCATCGAGTAGTGGTCGGTTGGGATTGGCTATAACCCTATCGACACTACAACGCTTAGTATGCCCGGTCCCCTCGCAAACCTTGCATACCGAATGTTCGTTCACCAACGAGAAATCGGCAGCAGTAAGCTTTCTGCCATCGGGATTATTGGAAAAGCGAGCGTAGAGTAGCCTTAGCAAATCGTAGATTCCACTGGCCGAAGCCACAGTCGATTGCACATCGGGACGAGGAGTATCGGCATCAATGGCCACCGTGGGCAGCATGCTAACCACTTTGCCTACCTGTCCCGAGGTGTTAAGCCTCATCTGTAGTCGACGAAAACCCGAAAGGTTCTCGGTAAATAGCCTTTGCCCTTCGGCATGAAGGGTTTGCATAAGTAGCGATGTTTTGCCACTACCCGACTCCCCCGTAAAGGCAACCAGCTGCCCTGCATCGATATGCAAGTCGATGTGTTTAAGGTTGTTTGTATGAATATCTTGCAGATGAATTGCAGGCGATGCACTTTTAACCTCAGCATAATTGTATTCTTGCTTCTCACCAATAGCTTGCGTTGTGGGTGAAGTATGCGATGTGAAAAACTTTCGTTTTGCTCCACAGAAAAGAACATTACCGCCACTCTTGCCACCCTCGGGGCCAATGTCCACAATCCAGTCGGCAGCTGAAATAAGCTGCGTGTCGTGCTCAACCACCACCACGGTATGCCCTTTGGAAGTGAATGCGTGCAGCGCATCAATAAGCTTTTTAATATCCATAGCATGCAGGCCTGTGGTTGGCTCATCGAGAATGTATAGGCATCGCCCCCTGGGCGATTGGTACAAGGCGCTGGCGAGCTTCACCCGCTGAGCTTCGCCCCCCGATAGCGTGGTTGACGACTGCCCTAGATGAAGATATCCCAAACCCAACTTTTCCAGTGCCTGTAGGTAGGGCAACAGGCTTGGTGCATTTGAAAAATGCTTTAATGCCTCGCTTACGCTAAGATCCAGCACCTCGGCAATGCTTAGCCCCTGTACCCTTACCTCTAACACCTCGGCTTGGTAGCGTGTACCTCCACAAACAGAGCAGGTCTGCACCATATCCTCAAAAATATGCATACCAGTTTTTACCACACCTGTGCCCTGGCAGGCCTCGCACTGCCCTTGCTTGCTGTTAAACGAGAAATGGCTGGCCGTTAGGTTTGCCTTTTTGGCCTCGGGCGATTGAGCAAAAAGCTTACGAAGAACGTCGAGCAGGCCAGTATAGGTAGCAGCGTTGCTTCGCGAGGTACGGCCAATGGGTTTTTGGTCAACATGTATTACCTGCTTAAAAGAATCGACGTGTAAGAGTCCGTGGTCAACCAAAGTGCTCTTGCCTGCACCCGATACTCCTGTTACAACATTTAGCGCTCTTCGGGCAAAACGAAAAGTTTGATTTACAATATTGTGTTTGCTTTGGATGTAAACTTCAAAAGTCTCAAAATCTTTGGGCGTTTCTACTGCTGATTTATCAAGATTTGCAAAGCCATTGGTTAGCATTGTTCTTGTGGGACTTTCCAAGTCTTTATTGTCAATCATTGCGCTAACGGTACCGTTGTAAACCAGCTTTCCACCCATAAACCCAGCACCTGGACCAAGCTCAATAAGATGCTGAGCCGAACGAATAACCTGCTCGTTATGTTCCACCACAACCACTGTATTGCCCTTTTTTACTAGTGAATACATGGTGTCGATAAGGATATGAGTGTCGCGCTGATGCAAGCCAATGGAGGGCTCATCGAAAAGGTAAAGCACGCCTGTTAGCCCACTATGATTGAGCTGTGCCAAGCGCATTCGGCGCAGTTCGCCCTGCGATAGGGTTTCGCTAAGGCGATTGCAAGCAATATGGCCAACGCTAAGGCGGCATAGCATATCCAATCGGCTTGCAATGGTGTCGAGCAGAGCACCTTCAGCCTGCTGAGTTGACTTGTGTGTCTTTATCCTTTCGTACAAATCGCGAATGGGAAGCGATTCAAAATCGTAATAGGTTTGTCCGTTCCAAGTAATCCTAAGTGATTCTTGGTTTAGCCGCCTGCCCTCGCAAACTTGGCATTCGCGTGCCGACATAAACCTAAGGATATTGTCGTTCCTATCGCGCCGCAGAATATCCTCCATAACGGGAACAATTCCCTTGTAGTAACCCTCCTCCCTGGGCCGTGCGGTTATACCCGTCCACTTTAGTCTCGACTCGAGGGAGTGTTTGCCGTACAGCACTTTCACCTTGTCCGACCCATTAAGGATTACGGCTCTCTGATCGTCACTCAAATCTTTCCAAGGGGTATCAACGCTAAACCCATAGTGTTGGCAAACCTTATTAAGCTCATCGATGGTTACCTGCGAGTAGATGGTATAGCCATTGGGTAGAGTAATAACCAGTGCCCCTTGCCTTAGCGATAAATTTGGATTGGCAATCAGCTTACCGATATCAATAAACTCCTCGATACCCAATCCCTTACAATGTGGGCACCACCCCTTATCGGAATTGAACGAAAAGGCATTACGGTTTAGGGGCAGTCCCTGATCGTTGAACCGAGAGAACAGCTGGCGCAGCAAGGGCGATATCTCGCTAAAAGTACCAGCGGTGGATCGCCTATTGGCCTGCACCTGGGTTTGCCCAACGCTGACAACTGGGAGCATCCCCTCGATGCTAGCCACTTTAGCCGGACGGATTTTACCCAAACGTGAACGGGTATAGGCCGAAAAGGTCTCGAAGTACATTCTTTGTCCCTCTCGGTTCAGAACATCGTACACTAGGCTACTCTTGCCGCTTCCCGAAACGCCAGTAATAACCGTTAGCTTGTTGTGCGGGATGCACACATCAACCCCTTTGAGGTTGTTTTCGGCAGCACCCCGTATAATTATTTGCCCCATAAATACAATTTGTAAAGCAAATATAGGGAATTGTGGGTGGATTAAAGAATATACGAAACGTTGTGTGAGCAGTAGATTTCAACCATTAATTGATCGCAATGACATTTTAAACCAAAAGTCGTTTCTGCTGTTAATGCTATGGTTTCTATACGATATTTGATTTATATGACTATCCGTTTCGATACCAAAACACCGAATCGTCATTGCGAATCCGCCAGCCGGCGGATGAAGCAATCTTTATTTCACTGAATACGAATAGATTGCTTCGTCATAAAAAACACTCCCTG
>JAVERU010000019.1:0-32061 GCA_034006965.1 Tenuifilaceae bacterium | reverse complement strand
CACATGGTCGAATGAGGTTACCAATGGAACTCAACACCCTGCTTTTGAGGAGTGGGTTGTTGATCTTTTGCTAGAGTGGCACCAAAACGATCCCGTAAGCGAAAAGGAGATTGACCGGAACAATGTTATTTTCGAAAAATATCAACACAACCGAAATCCATTCATCGACCATCCGGAGTTTGCTGTGCGTATTTGGGGTGATGAAAGTACATCAGACCATATTGAAGGTGAAAATCCGTTTAGTGTATACCCAAACCCAGCTAATGATTTTATTAACTTAACGGGATTGTATATGGGCGAGGGCGAGGTAATAATTTACTCTGCCATGGGAGCCGAAATGAAGCGATTTAACAAAGGGTTGCACACCCAATCGATACGTATACCCACAAGCGATCTTTCGGACGGAATTTACCTGCTGCTGGTTAAAACGCCTACGTATCGAGAATCGGTTAAACTAATAATTTCGAGGCAATAATATACTTACAACAAGAAAGCCTGGCAATTGCCAGGCTTTCAGCATATTGTATACTACTATCATTACTTAACAGCGCTTCCATCGTAGGCCCACTTAAGGTATGTTGCACCCCAAGTAAACCCAGCTCCAAAAGTGGCGATAATTATGTTGTCGCCTTTACGTAGCTGTGGTTCCCACTCCCAAAGGCAAAGGGGTATAGTTGCACTTGTGGTATTTCCGTAACGCTGAATATTAATCATAACCTGTTCCTTCTGTATTCCCATACGCTTAGCGGTAGCCTCAATAATGCGCATATTGGCCTGATGAGGCACTAGCCAAGCAAGCTGCTCTGGCTCAATGTTGTTTCGCTTCATTATCTCAACAGCGGTATCGGCCATATTGGATACGGCTGCTTTAAATACGGCTTGCCCTTCCTGGTAAATAAAGTGCTGACGCTTGGCTACGGTTTCGGCAGAAGCCGGATAGCATGAACCACCAGCAACCTGATGTAAATGCTTGCGACCAGAACCATCTACGTGCATAATTGAATCAACCACACCAAAACCATCCTCGGTGGGCTCCAGTAGAACAGCACCTGCACCATCGCCAAAAATTGGGCATGTTTGCCTATCGGTATAGTCAGTAATTGACGACATCTTGTCGGCACCAACAACTACAACCTTTTTGTGCGAACCAGACTCAACAAATTTTGATGCTGTGACCAGTGCATAAAGGAAGCTTGAACAACCGGCATTCAAATCGTATCCAAAGGCATTCTTTATACCACACTTATCGCTAATGATATTGGCCGTGGCGGGGAATTGCATATCTGGAGTTACCACTCCACATATCAGCATATCAACCTCATCGGGGTGGGTATTGGTCTTACGCAACAAATCGTTCACTGCATACGTTGCCATATGGCTTGTACCAAGGCCCTCGCCTTTAAGTATTCTACGTTCCTTAATTCCTATACGGGTCATAATCCACTCGTCGGTGGTATCGACCATCTGACTAAGCTCCTGATTCGTGAGGATATAATCGGGAACGTAACCGGCTATCCCGGTAATGGCTGCTGTAATTTTTCCCATTAGTTGAATGCTTCTTTAATTTTACCACATAGGTTTGAACTGATAACTGATTTGGTTTGCAAAATCATATTCATAATGGCTTTTGCGTTGGAAACACCATGACCAATTATCACGGGTGCGTTAACACCAAGTATTGGAGTTCCCCCATAGTTCTCGAAATTAAACATCTCGAAAAATGGGTCTGAAATTTTGCGCTTTTTAATTAGATGATAAAAGGCTTCGGCCTCTTTCAACACCACATTCCCAACGAATCCATCGCACACAACTACATCGGCCTTCGCATTGGAGAAAATATCGTGCCCCTCAATATTGCCCACAAAGTTGAAATCGGAATTATCCTTCATCAGCTCGTAGGTGCTTTTGATTACCAGGTTGCCCTTCTCATCCTCCATACCAATATTAAGCAGTGCAATCCTTGGGTTATCAACACCAAAAATTAGCTTGGCATAAATATTCCCAAGTATTCCATACTGGAACAACACGTCTGGTCTGCAGTCGGGATTAATACCAACATCGAGCAGCAAATTAAATTTACCCTCGGCAACAGGTATATAGCTGGCAATAGCCGGGCGAATAATTCCGGGTACAGATTTTATGGTGTACATAGTACCAACCAGCATTGCGCCGGTATTACCTGCACTGGCAAAACCATCAATTTTCTTTTGGGCAAGCCATGAAAAACCAACGGTTATGCTCGAGTCTGTCTTTTTGCCAACTGTTTTTGCCGGGTTTTCCCCCATACCAATCACTTCGGAGCAATGAACGATTTCGAAATTCGATTCGTCAACACCCTCATTACTGAGAATTTGCAGAATTTTCTCCTTGTCGCCAAAAAGAACAATTTGCTCTTCGGGTAAAAGTTGTTTTTGGGCTTCTATTGCACCTTTAACAATGGCATCAGGTGCATAGTCTCCACCCATTGCATCTACACCAATCTTCATAAAAGTTGATTTTTGAATTTGTAGGAATGGGGAAAACCAGCTACTGCTATGCAGTTACTGTTTTCTCAATTGCTAGCTTGCCACGGTAATATCCGCACTCTGGACATACCCTGTGATACTGTGTGGTTGATCCGCAATTTGAGCATGTAGATAGGGTTGGAGCCTCTGCTTTGTAGTGAGTCCTACGCTTGTTTTTCCTTTGCTTCGAAATTCTACTCTTTGGATGTGCCATTTTGGTAATTATTTATTGTTACGTAAAAAGTTTTAATTCTGATTATTCATAAGATCTTTAAGCTTATCCCATCGAGAATCGGTTGAGCCCTCCTCTCCTGTGTTATTATTATCTGTCAGCGAAAGCTTTTGTATACGGTCAAGCATTTCGCTATCGCAATCTTCTGCATCGGTTCCCAGGATACCATGGTAGCGCTGGATGGGTAGGCTAAGGCATATGCTCTCGTATATATACTGGGCAAGTAAAAGCTCGTGCTCATTGCTGTTAACATACCATATGTCGTCGCTCACCTCTACCTCTTCGATGGAATCGGAAATACGAACCACTAGCTTACCCTCGAACTCGGTTGGTATAATAAATGGCTCTAAGCAGCGGTCGCACTTAACCTCAACATCGCCTTCGATAAAAAAGTCTAGCTCAAGCAAATTGCTCAAGCGATTGAGTATAACCTCAACGCCAAGCTGACCATTGGTTATCTCGCTACCCTCAAATTCGTCAAAAAACGCCTTATCAACATCAAAACTAAACACATGTTGACCTACTGCAAGTCCCTTGAACTGAAGTAAATATCTATTTAAAACTTTGCTCACCTCTTCCAAAAAAACATCCCGCAAAGGTAATTAATAATATCAAAACACAAAATCTGTTATACAAAAGTTGGTCTAATCGCTACTGTTTACTTAGCTTCTTTCTATCGTGCTCGTTGAGGAGGATTTTCCTTATGCGCATGGACTTGGGTGTAATCTCAACATACTCATCTCTCTGAATGTATTCCAGGGCCTCTTCCAGGCTAAACTTTACGGGAGGTGCCAGAAATGCTTTATCATCGGCCCCTGATGACCGCATATTGGTAAGCTTTTTCGATTTGGTTACATTAACCACCATATCACCCGCTCTACTGTTCTCTCCGATTACCTGTCCTGCATACACCTCCTCATGCGAATCGATGAAGAACCGGCCCCTATCCTGCAGCTTGTTCAATGCGTAGGCATAAGCGGTACCGCTCTCCATTGCGATTAGCGATCCGTTTTGACGTGTTTCGATATCGCCTCGATAGGGATCGAACCCCTTGAATCGGTGGGCAATAACGGCCTCACCAGCGGTTGCTGTAAGCAGGATGTTGCGTAAACCGATAATTCCTCGAGCGGGAATCTCAAACTCGAGATGCACCCTGTCGACCCGTCGCTCCATAATGAGCAGGCTACCTCGCCTTTGTGTAACGAGCTCAATGGCCCGACCTGATACCTCGTCGGGTAAATCGATGGTTAAAACCTCGATGGGTTCACACCTCTCGCCACCTACCATCTTTATAATAACCTGTGGCTGTCCTACTTGCAACTCATAACCCTCACGCCTCATTGTTTCAATAAGTATGGAAAGATGAAGGACACCACGACCAAAAACGGTAAACGAATCAGCAGATTCGGTGGGCATTACCCTTAGGGCCAGGTTCTTTTCAAGCTCCTTATCGAGCCTATCCTTTAGGTGACGCGATGTAACAAATTTGCCATCCTTCCCAAAAAAGGGTGAATCGTTGATGGTAAACAGCATGCTCATGGTGGGCTCATCAACGGCAATGGATGGTAGTGCCTCGGGGGTTTCAATATCGGTGATGGTATCGCCAATATCAAAACCATCGATCCCAACCAGAGCACAAATATCACCGGCCTCCACCCTATCAACCTTAAGCTTGGCTAATCCCTCGAAGGTAAGGAGCTCCTTGATTTTTGATTTAATTAGCTGGCCATTATGCTTAAGCAGTCCAACTTGTTGCCCAACGCTGAGCTCTCCGCGATACAACTTACCAATGGCTATACGGCCAACGTAGGATGAGTAATCTAAGGATGTTATTAGCAGCTGGGGCAATCCCTTGTTAACCTTAGGTTCGGGAATGTGTTCAATTATTGCATCTAAAAGTTGCGTTATATCTTTCGCTGGAGTTCTCCAATCGGTTGACATCCAGCCCTCCTTTGCGCTACCATATATGGTTGGAAAGCTAAGCTGATCCTCGGAGCCATCGAGATTAAACATCAGATCGAATACCTGCTCTTGTACCTCTTCGGGGCGGCAATTGGGTTTGTCAACCTTATTGATAACCACAATGGGTTTTAGCCCAAGGGCTAGCGCTTTTTGCAGCACGAATCGTGTTTGGGGCATTGTACCCTCGAAAGCATCGACCAAAAGCAGCACACCATCGGCCATATTGAGTACACGTTCCACCTCTCCACCAAAATCGGAGTGGCCTGGTGTGTCGATAATATTAATTTTTACGCCTTTATACGTTACCGATACATTTTTGGCCAAAATTGTTATACCGCGCTCGCGCTCTAGATCGTTGTTGTCGAGAATTAGCTCGCCAGGCTTCTCGTGTTCCTTGTATAGGTTGCTTTGGATAATCATCTTGTCAACCAGGGTGGTCTTACCGTGATCGACGTGTGCAATAATGGCGATATTTCTGATACTTAGCATCTACTTGTTTTTTGGGGGTGCAAAGGTAATGCTAATTTTGCTTTTTGGTGCTTAAAACAATGTTAAGATTGAAAATTATTGATTATCAAACAGGGAGTTAAGGTCACTAATGGGAGTAAACGTAGAGAATTTGAGGGGAGGAAACTTTTTTAGGGCAGTAGTTTCAACCTCATCGGTTTGAAACACCTTTGATAATTCATTTGTCTTGAACTAGCTATCTGCATTTAGGTAAAAAACATTTTGTAAACGATGATAAGGCTAAGGGTTTTGCTACAGATACACTAAAAAATCACATTTTATTCAGAGTGAGCGAAAGTTGAGCTTTTTGTATGATCTCCTAAGATATTGACAGCAAGAAATTGATGGAGGTATATGAATTTTAAATTTGTAGCAGAGCTAAAATACTCCAAAAGAGGTAAGAAAAGATCAAAAAAAATTAATTTAGCCTCGCCAAAAATATACAAATACCTAAGCACTGATAAAACAAACCTAAACGAAATGAAAAGCTTTAAGCAACTTAACGTAATAATTGGGTGGTTAGTGTTTATAATAGCCGCCACTGTTTATCTTCTTACAATGGAATCGTCGGCCAGCTTTTGGGATTGCAGCGAACGTATTACTGCTGCCTACAAGCTTGAAGTTCCACACCCTCCTGGAGCTCCCTTCTTTATGCTCTTGGGTAATTTTTTCACAACATTTGCAGCCAGCCCCAGTCAGGTGGCCATTATGGTAAACGCTATGTCGGCTTTGGCAGCTGCGTTTACGATTCTTTTCCTTTTCTGGACCATAACTCACCTTTCGCACAGGTTGCTTGTAGCAAGCGGAAATGAACCCACGCTAGCCCAAACCATTGCAATTATAGGAAGTGGAGCTATTGGTGCTTTAGCCTATACATTTACCGATAGCTTTTGGTTTATTGCTGTGGAAGCAGAGGCATACGCCACATCATCGCTGTTCACGGCTTTGGTTTTTTGGGCTATACTAAAATGGGAAAATGTTGCAGATAAACCTCACGCCAACAGATGGCTAGTGCTTATTGCTTACATCATGGGTTTATCAATTGGTGTTCACCTTTTGAACCTACTTACCATTCCGGCAATTGTATTTGTATACTACTTTAAAAAACATAAGACAACTAAATGGGGCATTGTTGGAGCCTTGGCCGCATCGGTTGCCATACTGGGAGGCATAATGTATGTCATAATACCCGGTGTAGTTACAGTGGCATCAAAGTTTGAGTTACTTTTTGTTAATGTGTTCAAATTTCCCTACAACAGCGGGGTTTTAATCTTTGTCGCTGCCTTAGCTTCTCTTCTCGCCTATGGCTTGTGGTATACTGTAAAGCATAAAAGGGTATTGCTCCACACTTTAATTTTGGGAACGGCAGTAATTACCATAGGCTACTCATCGTACGCTCTACTTGTGATTCGAGCCAACGCAAACCCACCAATGAATCAGAATAACCCATCATCAGTATTCTCGCTACTTCACTACCTTAACCGCGAGCAGTATGGTACCCGACCACTTGTTACCGGGCAGTATTACAATGCCCCTGTGGTTGACAGCAAAGACAAGCATACATACATTCAAAAGAACGGTCACTATGAAAAGACCTACCTAAGAACGGAGTATCAGTTTGATGATAGGTTTAAAACCATATTCCCGCGTATGTGGAGTTGGCAAACCGACCATATCACCGAGTACAAAAAGTGGGGAGATGTGAAGGGAAAACCCATAAGATTAACAACCCCATCGGGCGAACAGGAGGTTCGGCGAGTCCCAACGTTTGGTGAGAACGTAAGGTTTTTCTTCAGCTACCAAATTGGCCATATGTATTGGCGCTACTTTATGTGGAACTTCGTGGGTAGGCAAAACGATATTCAGGGTCACGGTGACATTATGAATGGTAATTGGCTCACCGGTATAAAGGGGCTTGATGCCATAAGGCTAGGTAACCAAGATGAGCTTACTACAGAGATGAGAAATCATCCAGCACGAAACACCTACTACATGCTGCCGTTAATTCTTGGTCTGCTGGGTTTGGTTTATCAGCTGATACGAGACCAGAAAAACTTTTGGGTAATTACCCTCCTGTTCGTATTAACGGGTATGGCCATTGTGGTGTATCTAAACCAAACGCCACTTCAACCCCGCGAACGCGACTACTCTTACGTTGGCTCGTTCTACGCATTCTCAATTTGGATTGGTATTGGTGTTCTTGCCATTTACGAAGTCCTAAAAAAATACTCAAAGGGTGTGGTTGCTGCCGTAGCTGCCATAGTGATTGCCCTTCCTGTGCCAACCCTTTTGGCCTCACAAAACTGGAACGACCACGATAGGTCTGGGCGATATATTGCCCGCGATTTTGCGTATAACTACCTGAATACTTGTGACCAGAATGCTATCATCTTTACAAATGGCGACAATGATACATTCCCACTATGGTATGCTCAGGAAGTTGAGGGTATTAGAACCGATGTTAGGATTGTAAACCTCAGCTTACTGGGGACAGATTGGTATAGCGAACAGATGAAGTGGAAGTCCAACGATTCCGACCCCCTTCCCATTACAATGGATTTCGATAAGTTTGTGCAAGGTACGCGTGATGTTGTATATGTCCTCGATAGGATTCAGCGACCTGTTGAGCTGAAACAGCTAATGGACTTTGTGGGTAGCGATAATTCCGACACTCGGCATCGAGGACAGGGTGGCGAAATGATTGATTACCTGCCCTCTAAACATATCAAAATTACTGTTGATAAGGAAAAGGTGATTGAGAATGGAATAGTTAAGCCCGAGGATGCACATCTAATAGTAGATGAAATTACGTGGACCATCGAAAAGGATTATATCCAAAAAAACGAGATGATGATCCTTGAAATACTGGCAAACAACAACTGGGAACGGCCTATTTACTTTGTTTCAACAGGTGGTGATTCAGACATAGGTTTATCCAACTACCTTCAGCTCGAGGGGTTTGCTTATAAGTTGGTACCAATACGTACCGAGCCAACCGACTACCTTTCGGTAGGTAGATTAAACGTTGATAAGCTCTACGAAAATTATTTAGACAAATTTAAGTGGGGCGGGATAGATCAGCCAAACGTTATGGTTGATCACAATGTACAAAGAACAACGCTAGTACTTAGGCTTAGAAATAATTTTAACAGGTTAGCTGAAGAATTACTTGAAATGAATAGGATTGATTCTGCAGTAAATGTACTCGACAGAATTGTAGAAATTTTGCCTCAGCAAAAGTTTCCCTACGACTTCTTTGTAATTGGCCTAATTGAGAGCTACTACAGTGCTAACGAAACGGAAAAAGCCAACGCTCTCCTGAGCGATTACGCTAACGCATCGCTTGAGAACCTAAGGTACTACTTTAGCCTAAGTCCCCAATTCTTCAGACTCGTAGGGTACGACACAGAGCTTAACCTACAAATTATGCAAGAGCTTCTGGCTGTGGCGGAACGTTTTGATCAGAAAGAGCTAAGGGAGACATTTGAGCCTCAATTTAACAGCTACATCTCTAGGTACTACCAAGCCCGATAGATTTTAATTGTAATTGCAGAGAAAGCCGCTTGCTAAGCGGCTTTTCTCTTTAAAAATACTTTTTAGTATCGAAGGTAATTTATATCATCAACAAAAACATCTGCGATTTTGCGGATATTATTCCAATTAAGTTATTTTTGTAGAACATCATCTTGAAAATCACAATGCCATGTCACAAATAATCGGCGAAATTATTCAGGTAATTGGTCCTGTTGTTGACGTATCGTTTTCCGCATCAGGCTCAGAGCTACCACAGATTTACGATGCCCTAACCATTACACGGTCCGATGGGTCTCCCCTAATTGTTGAATGCCAACAGCACATAGGAGAAAAAACCGTGAGGACCATCGCGATGGATTCTACCGATGGCTTGCACCGCGGTATGAGGGTTGTTTCAACCGGGAAATCCATCACTGTTCCCACGGGTAATCAAATTAAAGGTAGGCTACTAAACGTAATAGGCGACCCTATTGATGGGATGCAAAGCCTATCGGCGGATAATGAGTATCAAATTCATAACAAACCTCCAAAGTACGAAGACCTAAGTACAGAGACCGAGGTGCTGTTTACAGGTATTAAGGTTATTGACCTACTTGAACCCTACTCCAAGGGTGGTAAAATTGGCCTATTTGGCGGTGCTGGAGTTGGCAAAACAGTTATCATCATGGAGCTAATTAACAATATTGCCAAGAAGTACGAAGGGATGTCCGTCTTTTCTGGTGTTGGCGAACGAACCCGAGAGGGAAACGACCTGCTTCGCGAGATGATAGAGTCGGATGTAATTCGATATGGCGATAAGTTTAAAGAGAATATGGAGGCTGGCGGTTGGGACCTATCGTTAGTTGACGATGAGGAGTTGAAGAAATCGCAAGCCACACTTATTTTTGGCCAGATGAACGAGCCTCCCGGAGCAAGAGCAACAGTAGCGCTTTCGGGACTTGCGGTGGCTGAATCGTTCAGGGATGGGGACAAAGGTGACGGTAAGGGGAATGATATTCTTCTATTTATCGATAATATTTTCCGCTTTACGCAGGCGGGTAGCGAGGTTTCGGCACTTCTAGGTCGAATGCCCTCGGCAGTTGGTTATCAACCCACCCTGGCAACAGAAATGGGCCTGATGCAAGAACGAATCACCTCCACCCACAGAGGCTCTATTACATCTGTTCAAGCGGTATACGTTCCTGCCGATGACTTAACCGACCCTGCCCCTGCCACAACCTTCTCACACTTGGATGCCACTACCGTGCTAAGTAGAAAAATTTCCGAATTAGGAATTTACCCTGCCGTTGATCCCCTTGACTCAACCTCAAGAATTCTTACAGCCGAAATTGTTGGAGAGGAGCACTACAGAACGGCACAAAAGGTAAAGGAAATTCTTCAGCGCTACAAGGAGCTTCAGGACATCATTGCCATTTTAGGAATGGATGAGCTGAGCGACGAGGATAAGCTCGTTGTTCATCGTGCCCGGCGCGTTCAACGTTTCCTATCACAACCTTTCCACGTTGCCGAAGCGTTTACGGGACTAAAAGGCGCCATTGTTGACATTAACGACACCATTAAAGGGTTTAATATGATTATGAATGGTGAGGTTGATAAGTATCCGGAAGCGGCATTTAACCTGGTGGGCACCATTGAGGAAGCGATTGAAAAGGGTGAGAAAATGCTGAACGAATCGAAAAACAAATAGCCATGCTGCTTGAGATAATCACTCCACAAAAAGTGTTCTTTAAAGAGGAGGTTGACCTGGTTAGGGTTCCTGGCGAGAAGGGTTCGTTTGCCATGATGCATAACCATGCTCCCATCATATCATCGTTGGAGCCTGGCATTATTAAGATAACACAGCTAACCAACGATAGGTACTTTGAGCTTTTTGAGCAGGCAATAGTTGAACAACACTCCAACAGGGTAACCATTTTGGCTACCCGAATTGAAGAGACGTATCCAATACTGGTTCGATAGCTAACAACATTTGGCTAACTTAAATCTACTTGACCCTTTATGGCCATGGGGAGAAAATTATTACTGCTAGCCCTTTGTTTTCCTACACTTCTGTGGGGTCAGCAAACCATCACCTTTACCGCTACCGATGGGGTTACGGTAACAGCCGATCATTACGTGGTATCAACCCAAAAACCCTACCTCCTACTTTTACACCAGGCTGGGTATAGCCGCGGAGAGTATAGAGAAACCGCTCCAAAGTTGGCTAACCTTGGATTTAACTGCCTCGCAATCGATTTACGCTCGGGGGGAGAAGTTAACTTTGTGAAAAACCAAACGGCTATTGATGCCACAACAAAGGGACTATCAACCCAGTATACTGATGCCATGGCAGATATTCAGGCAGCGCTAAGCTACATTTCGTCACGATCAACAAAACCGATAATCGTTATAGGCAGCTCGTACTCTGCATCGCTGGCACTAGTTTGTGCAACCGATAACTTTAGAATTAAAGCGGTTGTGGCCTTTTCGCCTGGCGAATACTTTGGCGATAAGCTCAACGTGAAAGCTGCTACTCAAAACCTGTATGTGCCCGTGCTAGCCATGAGCACAGCGCTAGAATATGAAGATATGGCAAAAATGCTGGATCACCTGAACCCTAAGCATCTTAATCTTTTTAAGCCAAGCAACGGGGAGGGTATTCACGGCTCCAGGGCTCTTTGGGATAGAAACCCCACTAGCGAGCAGTACTGGATGGTGCTAACGCAGTTTTTTAGCCAACTAAACCTCAAATAAAGGATATGCCTCTGTGTTCCTTTTGGCTTTAAAAAACCCAAATCATTTTAGTTGTGGGATATAAACTCGTCGATGGTTTTTAGCATCAGGATGGGAGGTATTGGCTTTGCCAAGTAGCTATCCATACCGCTTTCGCGGCAAGCCACCTGGTGATCGGTTGCTGGGTAAGCGGTTTGACATATGACTTTAACCTTGCTGTTTATTCTTTTTATCTCCCGGGTAGCCTCAAAACCATCGAGTTCTGGCATAACCACATCCATTAAAATTAGATCTACCT
This sequence comes from Tenuifilaceae bacterium, assembly GCA_034006965.1. Taxonomy (GTDB): domain Bacteria; phylum Bacteroidota; class Bacteroidia; order Bacteroidales; family Tenuifilaceae; genus Perlabentimonas. The sequence goes on along the minus strand of JAVERU010000019.1, from coordinate 20,312 downwards.
TATTCTCCTTCACCATATTTACAGCCTCTCGGCCATTCTTGGCCCATAACAGATTAGCCCCAGTTGGCCGAAGAAGGGTTTGTATAAACCTGTAGTTCGAGTCGATATCATCTGCAACCAGTATGGTTTTGCTTTGCCAGTTAAAAACATCCTTGTGCTTTGGTGTTAGTACCACCGTATCGAATTTGTTCTTAACCGGGATATAGGGTAAAGTAAAATAAAATGTTGAGCCCTGATCCTTGGTGCTATCCACCCAAATCTTTCCTCCCAACCTTTCGATAATGTGCTTTGATATGGCCAAACCTAGACCCATACCATTGAACATACGCGTTCGGCTATCGTCGGCTTGGCGAAACGGGTTGAAAATTATGCTTTTCTCTCTAGGTGTGAGGCCAACTCCCGTATCGATTATGTAAAAGAGTAAATTGTTGGCATCCTTAAATGTGTAGCCCAACTCAACAAAGCCAGAGTTGGTAAACTTTATGGCATTAGTTAGAAGATGTTTAACCACTTGCGATAGCCGTTTTGAGTCGGCCAGAATGCTAAAGGTATCTTCTAAAACACCCAACTTCACGATGGTTTTAATGGATTTGTTCTCCATAAACTTCTTATTGCTAACCACCTCGTTGAAGGCGTCGGATATCACCTGATTAAGCCTACACTCCGTTTTACTTATGGTAAACTGGTTGGTTTCAATGGCCGAAATATCGATAAGGTCATTGATCAAATCGAGGAGTTCGTTTGAATGGCCAACCAGCAGAGCTGGTATCTCCTCTTTATCTTGGGGTGAAACGGAATCGTTACTGAGTAAAGATGAAAATCCGAGAATTGCATTTAAAGGAGTTCTAATTTCATGCGAGAGGTTTGATAGGAAGGAGGTTTTTAGCCTCTCGGATTCTTCGGCCTTGCCCTTGGCTATAACAATCTGTTTCTCGTACTCTTTACGTTCGGTGATATTATCGAAAACAAAGATTAGGTGCGATATGATTCCCTCACGATTTAGAACTGGGGCAATGGAAATAGCAAACCACTGGGGTAAATTATCGTACAGCGAGAGTTGCTGTTCGCCCTGATAAACTCCTCCATTAAGTGCTACATCTATGGCGTCCTGCAGCTTATTTTCTTTTGATGGTAAAAGGTATGGAAACTGTTTTCCAAGTATGTCTTCACTGGTAATGGTCGCATACTTTTCGAACTCAGGGTTGCAAAACTCTACCTCACCTTTAGGTGAAGTTATTAAAACCCCAATGGGTGAGTTGACTATGGCTTTTGTAAGCACGTATGAGTTTTGCTCTGCCTTTTTACGCTTGGTAATATCAATGGAAACACCACCTATTAAAGCCACATTATTTGCTCCAGCGAATTTAAACTTGTGGGTAACATAGGTACGGTCAAAACCATTGCTATCAACTAGCTTCTCCTCTGTAACAAAAAGTCCATACTTATCAACAAGCTTGTCTTCCTCAAAAAATTTGTCAGCTAAACTTGGGTGTATATTTCTTAAATTTTTCCGCCCATCAACCACTGGCCCAAAAACCTTATCCATATACTTATTCTGGTAGTACATATTACCCTGAAAGTCGCGAATAAAAACCCCCACGGGCATCGAATCGAGGAGGGTTTCGTACTGCTTTTTGGTTTGGTTCACTGTCTCTTGAGCAGTGTGCAAGTCGGTGATATCCTTGAAGTCCTCAATAATACCGATCAAATCGCCCTGCTTGGTAACGAAGGGACGGGCTTTATACTGATATATCAGCTTTTTGCCCTGGGCACTATAGCGAATCTCTTTTGATTGAACAATGCTAAGGCCCTGCTTAATCTGCTCTAACGGGCAATTAGCGGTATGGCAGCTATTGCTTGGGAAAATATCGTAGCATTTCTTGCCAATAATTGCGTCTGCATGCATTCCTGTTAGCAGGCTAAAGGAAGAGTTTACGTTAATGACATTAAAGTTCTTATCAACTATTCGAATCCCATTGGCTGTAGCATTAAATATTTGGCTTAGCTGATCGTTGTGGCTAAGAAGCTCGTTGGTTCGATGTTGCAAATTGATCTCCAGCTTTTTCTTGATGCTTAACAATGCACTTAAAATGCTATTGTGAAAAAGCCTTACAATTAGAACCGCAATCACCATAAAAAAAAGTATAAAACCGACAACCCCTATTAGATGATTTTTGTAGGTAGCATAGTATTCAGTTATATCTATGGCGTATATAATTTTAAGGATATCCGTTGCTTCGGGAAGAACGCTGGGTGTTGCATCGGTTAACACGTAGTATGCCTTATCGGCTCTTATGGTTTTGGATGCCGTTGGGTTACTTAAGTCTATACTACTTAATAGCTGATGGGCATCGTGGCCATCGGTAGGCGAAAAAAACAGTGGGGCTATGGCTGGTTGCTCAGCGCTACTGTCGTACCGGACAACAAGGGGAATAATACGAGATGAGCTGGATACGGCCTTAAAGCACTCCACATCGCTAAGGCCAAGGGTAAGCACAAACTTACTATCGCCAATTTGTATGTTTTTCGTCTGATAGTGGTAAACACCCCTATCGGTAAAAGCAATGTGGTTACCATCAGGTATATCCGTTCTGCGAAGATTAAACTGGTGATATAACTCAAGGCCATTAGAACAGGTTCCATACACCTGTTTCCCGTCAGATGTGAAAATGGAAAAAAAGGCATTCTGGGGCTCAATAAAATTTTCCAAAATTGGGTGAATTGCCTCAGCAATTGCAGCAGGTTGCTGAGATTCTATGGCGGAGGTTACCGAAACACTACTTAGCGATAATGATATGGCGTGGTTTAATGAAAGGGCTATTAAGTCGTAGCATTGATTAATGTGCGCGGTTGCACTACGCACAGCCTCGCTTATAAGAATTTCTTTAGTACGTCGGTACTGATACGCGGTATTTGCTAGAAAAAAAAAGGAAATTACGGTATACAACGATACAACGATGATATATAAATTCCTACGAGTTTTTCCATTAACAATAGAAATAGTTTTCACAAAATATGTTATTTACAAAGGCTTTTAAGAGATACTTGAGCCAAATGTAATTTTTTTTTTTTGAGTTCAATACAATTATCAAACTAAAAAGGGAATGGAAAGTCCGTACCATTGATAACGTACATACAACTTTCTTAATTTTAGGGTTTTATAACCCTAAAGGATTTCTTCTCGTTTCCCTCGTAAATTAGGGTTAAGATATAAACACCGCTTGGGAGAGAGGCTGTAGATACTGTAACTGAATGCTCATCAACAATGGTTTTTGAAGCCAACTTTTGTCCAAACATATTGGTTAAAACTAGGTGCTTGGCATTGGCAATACCCGTAACCCTAATATAATCGTTAAAGGGGTTTGGTTGTACGATAACCGCTGAGTCGATAGTTTCTTCGGGCAATTCACGAGTTAAACTTACGGGAACATTAACATCACGCCCTGCAATTTGAAATGTGGATTCCATTTGTTGATAACCCGTGGCCTGAACAGTAAAACTGTACTCTCCGTTTTTTAGCTTAACATCAATTTGACCGGTTTGATCTGTTACCAAGGGTTTTTCGTAACCAACAATAGATATAATTGCATTCTCTAGACTCTCATTCTTTGCATTACTCACCATAAAAGTAGCTATATACTCAGGTATAATGCATGATATTAGTGCCTCCCAGCCTTTGTAAACAATACTCCCATCGGAAGTGAAATAAAAAGTAATGGCACCATATGGGTTTGTGGCAGTTAGCGTTCCAATATCAACTCCGTTGGAATTGCTGTAAGGGCTTCCAGTAAAGTAAGCAGAAGTGGTATCTACACCATCGAAAACATACAACTTATCCCAAGCGGTTGATGCACCCTCAATAAATGCGTAGCTAAATTCTGCTGAAATTGCTTTGCCCTCATCGTCAGGGTAAATGGTCATTGTGTACTCCTCGTTATCGGAATAATCACCATCGGGGCCACCCGAATCGTAAAAACGGGCAAGGCATGTGGATACTGAATTGGAGGAACCCATCCAAATTTCGGGTAACTTACCAACCATTAGCTCTACCTCATGCTCTAGTCCGTACGATTGGGGTTCGATTCGTATATTTAATACTTCAATAGTTTCTAACGGCACAGACTCGAGCGCAGATATTGGGTAGCTTACTATACTTTTATCGCCTGGAGCAAGTTCATCAATAGTCTGTAGATCTGCTCCTAGGATAATGTTGCTTGAAGTTGTTGTTAAATAAACTGAAATGCTATTCAATGGGGAGTCGCCGCTATTTAATACCTCTATTGTTAATAGTGCATCTTCACCTGGGTCGAGGTGGTTGGGCGTTCCTTCTCCGCTATCATCAACCTCTATCGTTCCCAATTTAATATGAGGCGCTAGAGCCTTAAGCTGCAAATATGATTTCCAAACTTTTGATCCATCGGATATCTCAAGGGTGAATACAGCCTTGTGGCCGTTGGGAACTTCATCCGATAGGCTTAAGGAAAAAGCATCCTCGATAATCTTGCTTGAATTATCGGGTTCGGAACCAAAAACACCTGCATATATTGAGGCACTTGAGGTTAATGTAAAATAATCATCATGCCCAGCAAACGTAACGGTTACTTCATCGGTATCCTGATCGCCAATATTCTTCAAACTGATGTCCATAGAAAACTCCTCACCGTAATCGGGGAGTGAATTATTATTACCACTTGGGTCGTTTAAAGTATACTCCATAAGTGTTACATGGGGTTCACCCAAAATTGCTGCTGGAACTTGCGAAAAATAGGGTTGGGTTTGAGGGCGAGTTACCACAATGGTAACATTTCCTCCACCAAACACTGGTTGAATGATCACATTTACAGATCCCTCTAGGCCAACAAGAGCCGAGCCGAGCAAAATCCCATCCTTACTAATGGCCACATACGATCCGGGAAGGGCGGAAACCTGATACACAGAAACTCCAATAGGGAGTATATCAATATGATCGACATCATTAAGCTCTGCCTCAGTAAAATATGGTACCAGCGATGGGTCGCCAAGAACATTATATGCTTCCCAGTAGTAAAGCGTTGATGAGTGAGTACTATAACCTTCGATATGTGCCTCGGTAACGGCTAGGTTTCCTATAAAAACAAGTCCAGATGCACTTAAGTACTGCGTATTAAATGGAGCATCATAAGCTCCAAAGGAACTCTCTTCGAAGGAAGGGACATAACCATCATTTGTACCCTGAAGAGGAAATGCCCCAACTGACCAGTAAAAATCTTCGAACCAATAGGTATTCGGCGAGGACCCAATATACGTTACGGCTCCTTTATCCTTGGCTCGAATCCAGCTCTCTCCAATAGACACCCCACCAGTAAAACCAAAGTCGGCCGACTCGCAACAGTTACCAATTACAAAAGGATATTGATTTGAGTTGGAAAATCCATTGATTGTATTAGCATTAAGCAATGGGTCGCCCCAGGTAGTTTGGCTACAATGGGCGGTATAGTTTATAAATCCAACGGAAATACGCTGCGAATCGTAACAACCCGTATAACCAGCATTATTATTTGGGTTGTTGGGATCATTCTCGACACCATATCCCCAAACCGTGTTAAATCCGTAGGTTGAATTAAAATAATTTTGAGTTGCATACTTTACAGTAGGCTCCCCAACACGGGGATTCCAAGAGGCATCCTCACCTGCAATTAGGGTTGCATTATTTAGGTAGCTGGGAATTGAGAACTGATACTTCTCGTAGTACAATATTTTGCTAACGATATTCTCAAGCTCTTCGGGTGTTTGGGCAGAAAGTCGACCGTAGTACATCTCGGGAAATTGATCACCATCTACGCTGGCATAATACAAATCGGTTGCTCTGCCCGTCTTTGTACCTGTAGCTGAAGCTGGAACCTTGTCAACATCTCCGACCAGCACAAGGAATGTGGGTGCTATCTCTCCAGTGCTATAGGCCGAGCTGATGTAACTTTTAATATCGGCTGCTGTTTCACCTATTTCATCGGTATAAGCAACTTCCAAAGAAAATCCCTTTTCGGTTTTCCATTGGATAAAGGGTTGAAGTTTTTCTTCAAAACTCCTATGGCTAACAACCACCATTCCAACAGGATATTTAGTTAGGTCGGTTTGCTCTTCGTAAATATCCTTAGTGTAGGGATTAGATAGCGTGCTAAAAATAGGTTCGAAATAGGGCGAAAAGGTTTTTCTGCGGATATCATTCTCAAGCTCAGCACTGCCTCCATTTATCAATATCTCAACATCTATATCATTAAATATCCTTATTGTATTTTCAACCGGATTGTACTGAACTGGGTTCACTTGTAAAAGGGCAATCCTCACCCCTCGGAGCGTACCCAATATGCTTATTTGAACCTGAGGCTCATCATCCATATAGGAAAGGAGGTAGGAGCTTTTATTGTAATGCAATGGCAGTTTCTGTGGGTCATCGTTCTTACGAGCAGAGGGTTGATTGGGGTAAATTGGGGCATCTATTCCATTCTCGGCTAGTGAAATATCTTGCTGCGAGTAACCATTTACTTGTGCTGTAACTGTTGCTCCATTTGGTATTTGAATTAATTGCTTGTATGCCGGAAGTTTTGGCTCACCAATTTTTCCTGTAGCATATCCTTTCCCGAAGTAGAGGTCGACAAATTCTCCATACTCCTTGTCTTGCACAGTAACTCCATAGAGCGCATCTAAAGTAAAATGCATCTTAACTGACGAAATTAAATTTACAGTTGAACCGGCTGTACTTAACTTTTTGTGTTCGCCTAAGGGTATAACATAATCCTGCGCAGCACCCATTTGAGTTGATACAACGAATAAGAGTATGGTTAAAAGCCGAATCATTGCAGGTTTTGGGTATATGTTTTATGTTGTCGCTATAACTAATACAAAACGAAATCTATAAAAAATTGTTTGATTTATAGCTAGGATTTTACGTCATTCTGGTTCGATGTTAGGCTGTTGAAGTGATTATATACTAACCGTGCTCTCTGCTCTCCTATTAAACTAGATAGTTCGCCCACCGAAGCCACTGCAATTCTATGAATACTCTTATACTTTTTAAAGAGCTGCTCGACCGATTTTTGCCCAACTCCCTTTATACCAGATAGTTGAGATACATTTGCAGTGTTTGACCTACGATTGCGATGATGCTTAATGCTGAACCTATGTGCCTCATTTCTTGCGTTTTGTATTACCTTCAATGATTCGGAGTTCTTGTCGAGGTAAAGCGGAATGGGGTCGCCAGGGAAGTAAATCTCCTCTAATCGTTTTGCAATTCCAATTATCGAGATTTTATTATGTAAATCTAGCTGCTTTAGCGCTCCGTAAGCAGCACTAAGTTGACCCTTACCCCCATCGATTACAACTAGCTGAGGCAACGATTGGCCAGTTGATAGTAAACGCGAATAGCGGCGCGTAATAACTTCGGCCATTGAGGCAAAATCGTCGGGTCCATCAACGCTCTTAATATTAAATAGGCGATAATCACGCTTGGAGGGTTTTGCGTCTTTAAACACTACGCAAGCCGACACAGGATTTGTTCCCTGTAAATTAGAGTTATCGAAACATTCGATATGATAAGGTAAAGTTTTGGTTTTAAAATCGTCATGTAATACCTTTATTATCCGCAACTTTCGCTTATCACCATCCATTTTTTCGAACTTAATATTTCGCTCATTCACATAGGCTTTTGCATTGCGTTGCGAAAGCTGTAATAATTTAAGCTTATCGCCTCGTGTGGGAACAGTGTATTTTAAATCATCATGGGTAAACTCTGGGATAAACGGAACCAAAATTTCCTTGGCTTTGCTATTTACTCTTTGCCTTAACTCTGTAATTGCAAGGGCAAGTAAATCCGAAACCGATTCGTTGAGGCTCTTTTTTAACTCTATGTTATGCGACTGAATTACCGAACCTTGAACTACTTTAATGAAATTAACACATGAAAATTTCACATCCTCAATTATGCTAAACACATCAATATCTGTCAGCTTGGGATTTACTATGGTTGATTTTGCCTGAAAACGCTCAAGCGCAGCAATTTTCTCTTTGTATTGCTGTGCATGTTCAAACTGATAATTTTTTGCGAACAATAGCATTTGGACTTTAAGAACTCTCTTTACCGCCTGTATATTACCATTTAATATATCAACAATTAAAGTTATACCTTCATTATAACTCTCAGCTGATTGATTTCCTACACAAGGTGCAAGGCAATTGCCAATTTGGTACTCAAGGCATGGTTTAAACTTACCAGATTTAATATTATGCTCATTTAGAACTAGGTTGCAGGTACGCAGTGGATACAACGACTTTATTAAATCGAGTATTGTTTTAAGTAGCACCCCAGATGTATATGGACCAAAGTACATACTGCCGTCGTGCACAATTCTTCGGGTGCTATATACTCTAGGAAAGGGTTCGTTTTTAATACAAATCCAAGGATAGGTTTTATCATCTTTAAGTAAAACATTATACTTTGGTTTAATTTTCTTGATCAGATTATTCTCAAGTAGTAATGCATCGCTTTCAGTATCTACGATTATATGCTTAATATCGACCACCTTTGAGACGAGCACTCTAAGCTTAGCGCTTTCGTACTTGCTCTTATTAAAGTATGAAGAAACACGTTTTTTAAGATCTTTGGCCTTACCGACATAAATTACCTCATTGGCAGCGTTTAAAAATTGATAGACGCCGGGCTTATTAGGTAAGTAACGCACAATATTTGCGGGCTTATCTTTCAAGGCGACAAATTTTAAAACAGGTACAAAATGGCGTATTTATCGGCGAGATATACTAGAAATAAAGATACGCTAAATGCAATAATTGGTGCTAATAGCCACATAAAAAAGAACTTAACAACCTCAGTCTTTTGAAGAATGTTTTTGGCCCCCAGCTTGGCTATGCCAATACCAATTATTGCCGCTACGTTGAGCTGAACCAATGAGGTGGGTATGCCCTTAAGTAAGGAGGCCATAAGAAGAAGCGATGCTGATATAAAAGCTATAATTGCTGCCTCTATCCTACCAAATAGGACGATCTCCTTACCGGTATTCTTAAGTATTCTATTTCCGAAAATTGAACTTCCTAATCCAAAACATGGAGCAATAATTAGGATAGAAAAGTTGCTTACCAACCAACCATACTTTTCGGGGTCAAGATCGAAAAAATTTAATGTCATTTGAGTTAAGGGGCCACTTGCATTAGCTACATTATTTGAGCCTATTGCAAAGGCAACATACAACGAAAGGACAATTAGCAATCCTTTTAGCAAAAAGCTATTATTCACCTTGCTTGAAATGGTGTAGCCTCTTTTGCGTAGGGGCTTGTAAATATACTTACCCACAAAAAAACTTAGTACAAACGATACAATGGGTAGCAAGAACCATGTGGGTATTATTTCGAAAAAAAGTTTGGATGAATTAAAATCTCCAAAATAAAGTGCAGGCGCCACCATGGCTAATACTGTTGATTGACTAGTAGACTGAGGTATTCCTGCAATGTTAGCAACAAGGAGTGAAAGAGCAACCGAGAAAAATACTATTGATAGCATTACGCTATTAATAAGCGAAGGGTTTACTATACCTGAACCTAATGTAGCCGCAGTATTCTTGCCAGCAATTGTTGCTCCAAGAAATACCATTAGGCCAAACAACCCGGGTATAAGGCTTTTACGAATCACATTGGCTCCGTACGCTGCCGAAAAGGAGGGAGCTGTTCCACTGCCGCCCATATTAAAAGCGAGGAACATACCCAGGATAAAAGGGACAAACATTTGTGAATAAGTTTTGGATTACTAATTCACAAATATAAGTAATTAATAAAACAACGGTACCGAGGAAAATTTATTAATATCGAATAGGCCGTTGTGGTTTATTTTCAAACTAGGTATTACGGTAAGGGCCATAAATGATGCTGTCATAAAAGGAGATTTAATTTTACATCCGGCTGCCAGCACTGCTTTATTTAGCTCTTCGTACTGAATGCTGACTTCCTCCCCCAATTCATCGGTCATAAGACCAAAGAACGGTAATTTAATTCCTGTTACCTCAGCGTTGTTTGCAAAGCATAGTCCTCCCTTGTTCTCTACAATCCATTGAAGCGCCTTTTGGATGCTAAGGTCATCTACGCCTACTGCCAAAATATGATGACTATCGTGGGCAATGCTTGCAGCAATTGATCCTTTCTGAAGACCAAATCCCTTTATAAAAGCTACTACAGGCGCTGTATCGGAATATCTATCGAGCAACACAATTTTTAGTAGATCTTCGGATGTGTTGGATTGAATCTCCTGACCCTGATCAACCATTACCTGAACCCAATTTGTGAGAAGTTCACCAGGTATAGCTTCTATAACATTCATTTTAAAACCTGTTGATACTACTTTAAGCTGATCGACCTCTGGTATTTTGGTTCTAAACACAAACTGCGGAGGTTTATGTGGTGTAGTTGTGAAGTACACTTTCTCTTTATCATACACTTTAACTCCATCTATGTATGTTGCTATTGTGTTGAAGTTTACCAAATCATCTACCAGAATAAAATCGGCATCATCGCCTACAGCTAATTGCCCAACTGGTAGGTTGTAATGTTTAACCGGATTGTGCGTTGAAACCGTTAAAACATCATACAAATCGTATCCGTCGGATATGGCTTTTGCAACAATTTTATTGATGTGGCCTTCCACTAAGTAGTCGGGGTGGCAATCGTCAGTACAAAACATCAGAGATTTAGCGCTATCTCTTAACAGAGGAGCTAATGAATGGAAGTTGCGGGCGGCGCTTCCCTCGCGAATTTGTATTAATTGCCCTAGTTTGATTTTTTCTAGCGCTTCGGCAGCAGTGCTACACTCGTGATCGGTGCTAATGCCAGAGGAAACATAAGCCGACAACTCACTCCCCTGCAAACCTGGGGCATGACCATCAATAGGCTTACCGAAACGCTTGGCTGCCTCCAATTTGCCCATAACCTCGGGGTCGTTTGCTAGGACTCCAGGAAAGTTCATCATTTCGGCAAGGAAATAAAACTCAGGGTCTGATAACATCCTTTCCACATCGTTTGCATTGAGAACCGCTCCGCTTTTTTCAAGCGGTGAGGCAGGAACACACGATGGCACTCCAAAAAAGAATTTCACTGGGACTCTCTTGGAGTCGTCAATCATAAATTGCACCCCCTTTTCTCCTGCCACATTTGCTACCTCGTGCGGATCGGTTACCACGCCAACAGTTCCATGCCTTACGGCTAGCTCGGCAAATTTACTTGGAACCAACATAGAGCTCTCGATGTGGACATGGGCATCTATAAATCCAGGTATTATGTAAGGTTCCAGCACCATTGGGTCCTTTGTAATGGATACAATTTTTCCTCCTTCAACACATATCCTTGCCCCGAACATATCTCGGTCGAGAGGTTTTACAACAACCCCTTCTACAAAAATCTTATCCATATTTTAACTTTTAAATGTAAAACACTATTTTAGTTTCAGCAGCGCTTGTAAATCCATTAAGTTCTGTTGCTTACGATATGTGTTTAAATAAATTGTTCCACGTGGAACAATTTATTTAAATGGTTTGCCCTGTTCCACGTGGAACACTATCGTCCTAAATAAACCAACAAAACATTTATATCGCTTGGGGATACTCCGGGTATCCTGCTTGCTTGTCCTATTGTTTCGGGTTGCAGCTTGGTTAGCTTTTGTCTAGCCTCAGTACTTAACGAATGTAGCCTTTCGTATTCTAAGTCATTGGGTATTTTTACGTATTCGAGACGTTGCAGCTTTTCGGCAACCTGTTTTTCTCTTTCAATGTAACCTCCGTACTTTATTCTGATTTCAGCCGACTCTATAATCTCGTTGTTAATCTGTTTCGTAGTAATTTGGTTTGTGAGGCTCAAAAGGTCGCGAAGGGGGACTTCTGGGCGTAAAGCAACATCGATCAATTTCCTTGGTTGAGTAATTGGTTTTGAATTGAGACCTTTTAACAAGGCGTTCACTTCGGTGGGTTTTATACTATGCGATTTTGTGAAGTCAAATAGCTCGTTAATTTTCTCGTATTTTGCTTTAAAAGATTCATAGTCTGTTTTATTTATAAGACCAAGGTTATGCCCAAGTGGGGTTAATCTTTCATCTGCATTATCCTGCCTTAACAACACCCTATATTCGGCTCTACTTGTAAACATCCTGTAGGGCTCATCTACACCTTTGGTTATTAAATCATCGATTAAAACACCAATGTATGCTTCATCGCGTGTTAGAATAATGGGCTCCTTGCTAAAACAATTTCGTGCAGCATTAATACCTGCCATCAACCCCTGTGCTGCAGCTTCCTCGTACCCTGTTGTTCCATTTATTTGTCCTGCAAAAAATAATCCATTTACCGTTTTTGTTTCAAGCGAATGCTTTAACTGTGTTGGCGGAAAATAATCGTACTCTATAGCATATCCTGGGCGTAAAATATGTACGTTTTTAAATCCTTTAATGGTGCGTAGGGCTTCGAACTGGATATTGGCAGGCAATGATGAGCTGAAACCGTTAAGGTACATTTCGTAGGTTTTCTCCCCTTCAGGTTCGAGAAAAAGTTGATGAGAATCCTTATCGGAAAAGGTTCTGAGCTTATCTTCAATGCTTGGGCAGTATCTTGGTCCTATACCTTGGATTGTACCAGTAAATAGTGGACTATAGTCGAACCCTGACCTTAGTATACTGTGTACCTCCGATGATGTATGAGCAATATAACAACTACGCTGTAATAATGAATTAGGCTTAGTTGAGCGATAAGAAAAATAACGCTCTTCGGTTTCTCCTTTTTGCTCTATTAATTGCGAAAAGTCTACTGTTCTACCATCAATTCTAACAGGAGTACCTGTTTTCATTCTTCCTACCTCAAATCCAAAATTCAAAAGCTGCTCGGAAATTCCAAAAGAGGATTGTTCGCCCACCCTTCCGCCAGCAAAATTGACTTCTCCAACATGAATTTTTCCACCCAAAAATGTTCCATTGGTTAAAACTACATTTTTGGAATTTATAACGATACCCATCTTAGTTATTACACCAGCAATGGAAGAGCCACTAAAAAGTAATTCAACAACGCTATCTTGCCACAGAAAAAGGTTGGGAATTGATTCGAGGTTTTCGCGCCAAAGCTGCGAAAACACCATTCGGTCGCATTGGGCTCTAGGGCTCCACATAGCAGGGCCCTTTGACCTATTAAGCATTCTGAATTGTATGGATGAAGCATCGGTAATTTGTGCTGATAAGCCACCTAATGCATCTATCTCACGTAAAATTTGTCCTTTGCCCACCCCTCCCATTGCAGGATTACAACTCATTTGAGCCATCTTGGAAAGGTCCATGGTGATAAGCAAAACACGGGTACCAAGTTTTGCAGCCGCTGCAGCTGCTTCACAGCCAGCATGTCCTCCACCGACAACAATAACATCAAAATCTCCTAACATCCTAAGCTAAATTATTTAGTAAAGCCAGACAACTATCCTCAGCTTGGCGCATCTGATTAACTTCGTCATGGTTTGAATCGTTAAAACCTAATAAATGTAAAACACCATGAACCATAACACGGTTCAATTCTGTCTCAAAAGATTGCTGATATTTACTTGCGTTGTGTGCTACGGTATGTATACTAATATACATATCTGCAGAAACCGTGTTTCTATCGGAAAAGGGGAATGTGATTATATCGGTGTAGTAATTATGATTCAGGTATTGAGTATTAATTTTTAATATTTCCGAATCGGAACAAAAGATGTAATTAATATCACCTACCTTGAAGTTGTACGAGCTAATTACCAGCGATATCCACTTTTTTATAATTCGTTTTTGGGGCAGCTTAAAATCTACATCAACGGTATGGAAGAGAATTGGCACGCCGAGGTAGCTAGATGTGAAAAATTAATGTAACCTTTGATCCATTGTCATCGAACTCGATACTATCGGCAAGATTCCTCATGAGAAAAACTCCTCGTCCAGAAACGTTTTCAATATTTTCGGGTCGTGTTGGGTCGGGTATATCATGGTAGTTGAATCCAGGTCCTTGGTCTTTAACATAAATATGGATACTAGTATCGTTTATTTGAAATGCCACATCAACGGTTTTATTGATATCGAAATTATTGCCGTGTGTTATCGAATTATTAACTGCTTCGATAGTAGCTATCAGGATTTTACCGTAGATTTCGGAGGATAATTTACACTGTTCAGAAATTTCATCCACTAACTTTTCGATGTGGTTGATGTTATCGAGTGTTGATTGTATACTGATGGATTTCTTCATTAAAGTATCTATATCTCAAGTTGCTTTTACTTAATATATTTAATAATGTTACGAAATGAAGAGGGAAATTAAAAATTTAGGGCAAAATCCACTCCGTAGGGTTTAATAGGGTGTTCTCTTGCCAAATCTGTAATTTATAAATACCACTTTGTGTTTTCTCGTCATTATAAACTTCGCCAATAACTTGCTGGGCTTGTACTCTATCCCCAACCTTAACCTGTACCTTAATTAAATTAGAGTACACCGTCACAAAATCGCCATGACGAATTAGAACTGCAATATTTTGTCCAGGAATTGACACAATTTTCCTCACCTCTCCTTCGAAAATTGTTTTTACCTTCTCGTTTAATTTTGTACTAATATCAATCCCGTTATTCTTAATTTTAATTCCCTTCAGAACCGGATGGCTGTGCTCACCAAATTCGTTAACAATAACACCCGTTGTGGTTGGCCACGGTAATTTACCTTTGTTTCCAGCAAATCCATCAGAGATGCGTAGATAACGCGCATCGCGAATTTGTGTTTTGGCGCTTCTGGTCTCCTCTGCTATAAGGTCGGCAATTGCTTTATCTAGGGCTTCCATTGCCTTTTTACGTTCTTCAACTTCCTTTCGGAGTTGAGCTTCGCGCTGCTGTAGATTCCTAACAGATGATGAATATTGCTGTTGCTGTTTACTAAGGTTGTTCACCTCAATAGTTTTCTCTTCACGCGATTGGGCTAACCTATTTCTATTTGTTGATACCTTCGCTAATTCAGATTCTATGGCCTTTTGAGTCTCTATAATCTCTTTTGCTTGCTTCTCTCGAAACTGCAGGAATTGTTGATAAAACCGCATTCGCCTGTAAGCTTGATTAAAATCGGATGATGCAAAGATAAAAACCAGAATTTGCATATCTGTTCTGTTGCGTTGTGCAAATCTGATCATTTTAGCGTACTCGTTCTTCAAGTTCTTTAAATCGTTTTGATACGATTGGATTAGCAGTGTTTTCTCTTCAATATCTCTCTCTAAAAGCTCTATTTGTTTCTCAATATCGCCGATTAAGTTAGTACGTAGGGTCAACTGCCTTTTTAAAATATTCAAATTACTTAATGATTGCTCACGCTCTTTCTCTGTGCGTTGTAAAAGTTGAGTCGATTCCGTTAATTCCCTTTGCGTTCTTTCTTTGCGCTCTTCGAGCTCCCTTAATGTTTGCGAAAACAAAGGAATAGTAGATAAAACAAATAGTATTAAAAGGGTAAGAAATTTACTCGTTTTCATTATTCATAATTTGCAATGGGACTAACGTATCGTATTGTAAAGATACTGGAGCATTAAGAATAAAGTGCTTTTTGTCGAACTCCAATTCAAACTCCATTGGTTGGTTATTAAATTCTATTTGAATATGTGTTACATCGGGCATTGGAAAAACTGGAGTTTTACGGTAGAAAAAGTTAATATGTAACACTTTACCATTGGATAAATTCTCAAGGCTAATGAATTCTAAACGGTTAAATGAATTAAAACTATACCTAGCATCGACCTCGTATGCGGGGTGTGTTTTCCCTAAAAAATTACTAACAAAGTTAGGTGAATCCTTAACTGATATGTCATATGCGCCGAAGAGTATTCGCTGAACAGACTGAATATTAAGGGGTACACCAATTGCCTTATGAAGATTATGATAGGAAAAATCGAAGCCAAAATTTTGATGTATGTCTATAATTTTTAATCCTAGCGTATCGAAAACAACTGTTGCAAGCGGTTTACGTAGGTTTGAAAAGATGGTGATAACCACAAATTCATCGCGTGCTGAGGTTAAATTTGCTCTATGTGTCCTTAGATGACCATCAGTTTCAATTCTTAGAATGGTACGTTCAAACTGCGATGTAATTATTTGGGTGTTGTGATCAATGTTTGTGGTGAGGCTGCTGGTTACGGGTGGCTTGCTTGAACAACTCCAGATAAAAAAAATAATTACGCTTACAAGATAAATACGGTTAGGGTACATAGGTTCGGGTTCTTAGTTTCTCATCTAATTTCTCGCTCTCGCCTCCTATAGCCTTTGCTTTCATCCAATAAATGTAAGCATTTTCTTTGTTTCCGGTCATATATAAAGCATCACCATAATGCTCGTTAATTACGGCACTGGTACTACCACTTTTTGCTATTGCGTTCCTTAGCACCTCTCGTGCTTGCTCGTACCTTCCCATTTGAAAGAGTACCCAGCCTTTGGTGTCGATGTAAGTACTATTATTCGGCTCTAAATCAACGGCTTTAGTGCTCATCTCTAGAGCTTTGCTTAAATTACGTTTAGCGATAGAAAGATAGTAGCTATAGTTATTAAGAATTCGGGCATTATTAGGATTGAATTTTAGACTTTGGTCGTAGGATCTAAATGCTTCAGCTACTTTTCCTGCTTTATAGTACATATCACCCATAGTACCGTACATTTCAGATTTTTCAGAATGGGCTACATTATCGACTCCTTGCGATAAAACAAATATTGCATTCTCGGTATCATTAAGCTCATCGAGAATCAGTGCTTGAAAAATGTAGAAAATTGATTGTTCGGGAAAAAGCTTGCTTGCCTTAATGGAGTTATAAATTACTAATTCCTGTTTTTGCATAGAGTAATCGAACGATATGAGCTTTTCCCATCGAGAGGGACTCTCCTCATCAAGAAGCGTTAGTATTTGCAGAGCCTCTCGCGCAAGCTTAAAATTTCTTCGCCTTATATAATGCTCATAGGAGAGCTCGTGAATAAAAATTTCATCGGGATGCTTAGTTAAAGCTGAATTTACCAGCTGATCAAGCTTATTAAAATGATTGTTGTATATAGTTTGCTCAAACAGTAAAGGGTAGAATAAACGAACCTTTTCTTGCGAACTTATAAATTCATTATCGTAAAGATTAGCTAACACCTCTAGGGCCTCGCTATAATTTCCAATCTCTAAATATCTCTGGTATAGCTCTACTTGTGGTTGGGGATTAAGAGTATCAATGGCAATTGCCTGATGTATATCAGCCAAAGCAATGCTATCTTCGCCCAGCTTGAAGTGAATCTCGCTTCTATACAGCAAAAATAGGGGATTAGCACTATCTATAGTGATTATTGATTGAACCTCATCTAAAGCTTCGGAAAATCTACTGGTTTCTATTAAAATCCTAAGTCGTGCCTCTGCAAGGCGCACATTATAGCCAAGCTGATTTTCAATTTTATTTAAAATGTGCAGGGCCTCATCGAAATTTTGCTGCTCACTATTAAGTAGAGCTAGCTGAAACTGAGAATTAATGTTGGTAGAATCAATATCAACTAAATATTGTTGATTTATAAGAGCCTTATCGAACTTCTGTTGATTGATATAAAAAATGCTTAATAAGTTTCTGTAGTGCTTATTATCGGGGTTAAGCTCTACAGCTTTTTCGAGGTTCACTAGGGCTGTGTCCGATGCTCCAATCATATTATAACAAATAGCCAACTCATAGTAAATAGCATCGCTGTTTGGTTCAAGCACTCTTGCCGACTCTAAATTATTGATTGCTGCCTCATAATTACCATACAATCTATTCTGTATTCCCTCGTAATAATGCAAAAAGGGGCCAACACTTTGGTAAACATGCCTGTTGAGTACAGGCTTGGAAGAGAAACATCCAGTGAGTAGTAGTGATGCTATAAAGACGAAAATTAAATTACGCATATTCCTTACTTTAATCCAGTATGACCAAAACCTCCAGCTCCTCGCTCTGTTGAACTAAGCTCATCCGATTCACTCCACGAAATAGTTTCATGTTTCGCAATTACCATTTGACAGATTCGTTCGCCATCTTCAAT
The DNA here is from genome assembly GCA_034006965.1 of Tenuifilaceae bacterium. Classification (GTDB taxonomy): domain Bacteria; phylum Bacteroidota; class Bacteroidia; order Bacteroidales; family Tenuifilaceae; genus Perlabentimonas. Next base: position 2,221 of record JAVERU010000019.1, on the reverse strand, counting down.
GGTAGCAATCTCATTACTTAGGTTGACAATAATTACACCTATTTCTCCTCTATAATCAGCATCAATAGTTCCTGGTGAATTCAATACCGTTAACCCCTTGCTTAATGCAAGTCCACTTCGGGGTCGTATCTGTGCCTCATATCCCTTGGGAAGCTCTATAAAAATTCCTGTAGGAATTAATATACGCTCGAATGGCCTTATGGTTATTTCTTTATCTATATTAGCTCTGATATCCATGCCAGCACTTAGATTGGTAGTATAACCTGGTAAGCTATGCTTTGATTTATTAACAATATTAACCTTCATCGTTTAAACGTTCTAATTAATTTTAATACAGGTATCTTGTCTATAAAAATTACGATAGCTAAAAATGCTAAAATTAGTGCTATTCGGTAAATAATTGATAGGGGATAGTAGCTAATATTTACAAAATATCCAGCAATAAAAAGAGCAACCGCCGATAATATAAAAAGTACGAACTTTTTAACTTCATACGGAACAGGATAATGCCTTTGCCCTCCGAAGTAACATATTATAGACATTAAAATATAGCAAATGAGCTTAGCAATAGCAGCACCATAGTACCCTAGGATTGGAATTAGCAATACATACAAAAACATTGTTACTGCAGCACCTGTAAATGTATATAGTATACCATACCAAGTTTTATTTGAAACCTTGTACCAAATGCTAAAATTAATGTATAGACCTAAAAACAAATTGGACATCAAAAGTATGGGAACCACTGCAATCCCTTCTCTAAAACCTTTACCTATTAATACTTGAAATAACTCGGTAAAGAGGCCAACACTCATAAATATGGTTAGTGCAAAGGCTAAAAAATATTTTGTCAACACAGCATACCTAGAGGGTGATTCTTTATCATCGATACTTGAAAAAATGAAGGGTTCAACTGCATAACGATACATCTGAATAAATAGAGTCATTAGCACAGCTAGCTTGGCGTTGGCTCCGTATACACCTAGCTGATAGAGAGGATTGGAATCGGGATCCGCAAGGTACTTTAAAAAGATTCTGTCGAAAAATTCGTTGGATGATCCTCCTAATCCACTGATGAGTAGCGGAAATGAGTATACCAATAATACTTTTAATCGCTTAAAACTAAAGGTAGTTGGTAACATACCTGGCACGAAAAATATAACCAGAGTAGAAACCAATGTACCTATTAGGTTACTTATAAAGATGTAGTTAATACCTAATTCGGGGTTATATATACCTACTGCCTCAAAAAAAGGAAATGCAGGACATACCAGCAGAAAGAAAAAGTTTAGCGATACATTAATAACTACTCCTAAAATTTTAATAAGTGCAAATGTGTAAGCCCTATTAAGTAATCGTAATTTGGCAAAGGGAATGGTTGAAAAAGCATCTAAACCAATAATTGACGCTAGTAAAATTACATACTCCTTATTATCGGGATACCCAATGACATTAACAATACTTTGAGAAAACAGACTTGCAAAAAGAATAAAAATTGTGCTGCTAAATAATAATGAGAAAAAGGCAGTTGAATACGTAACATTAGACTCCTTATCTTCTGATGAAAAACGGAAAAACCCTGTTTCCATTCCATAGGTTAGGAGTACTAGTAATACGGCTAAATATGCATACATTTCAGTAACTACCCCATAGTCCTCTTGTAAAAATACGCGAGTATGGAGTGGGACTAGAAGATAATTTAAAAGTCTTGGTACTACACTGCTTAGTCCATAAACTGCTGTATGGCCTGCAATACGCTTTAAATAACTCATTCTAGTACTCTAAGCCAGATTTATTAAAAAGATTATATCCAAAATTTACCGTAAAGTGAAATTGATTAACCTCATTGGGGTAGTAATGCAATGATGCGCTTAATGGGCCTATTGGTGTATGGTAAACTAAACTAGCAGAACTCATAAAGAAACGATTTTTAAATGGCTCATCATAGTAAGGTGTAAAATCTTGATCGTTCTTAAGAATTGTTTTATATGGTTGAAAAAGATAGAACTCTGTTCGGAAAGAAAAATCATTTGAAATATTAAACACCGGAAGTAAACCAACTCCAATATATTTATCGGCATGAAAGTACTGAAAAAATTGAGTACTGCTATGAGGAGTTGGTTTAAAACCGGGTGAGCTAAGAATGGTTGATGAATAATTTACAAAAAAGGGTCTATCGGTATAGGTCAAATCAAAATAACCACCTAGTGTTAGCCTTTTG
>JAVERU010000018.1:0-32093 GCA_034006965.1 Tenuifilaceae bacterium | reverse complement strand
GGGGCTGACTTTGGTTTTGACAGCAAGATGAATGGATTGGTAAGCATGCCGAGCGTTGGGTGGCTGGCTCGTTAATCTCAGGACTCAGACCTATAAAAGGCGAAAATAACAATTACGCACTCGCTGCCTAATAAGTACCAGGTACTTCGGGCTTAATCACGTCAACTAGGTTGACGCGACGAGTAGTCTCACGGAGGGCTTCGCCCACTGGAACTCCGGTTTGAGGCTTCAAAACAAATGGGCTAGCGCGGGATGCTCCCCGGTTCCCGTGCGAAAATTTTGGGGATAAGGCTTAGGTTGGTCTCTTTCCACCTGCCCAAGCTCGAAAACCAAGGAGAGATAAGCATGTAGAAAGCCAGTTGGTTCCTTGTTTGGACGAGGGTTCGACTCCCTCCAGCTCCACAAAAAAACCTCCTTAAAACGAATTTCTTGGGGAGGTTTTTTGCTTAATCCCCAAATGTGTTCCAAGTTTAGATCCCGCATCAAATCTCTATTGCAAAATGTCAATTTAGGATATTTTTTGGTACTTTTAAGCATTGATTTAACAAATATCCACAAATAATCATAATGAACAACTTTAAAGAGAAAGCCGACCTGATTTGGCGGGTTGCCGACCTTTTACGGGGCGACTACAAGCAGGCCGACTACGGCAAGGTTATACTGCCAATGACCGTTCTGCGCCGACTGGACTGCATACTAAAACCCACCAAGGATAAAGTTTTAGCATATCTACCCAAGGTCGATAGCCTGGGCGAAAGCGCAAGGGATATTGCCCTTAACAAGCTGGCTGGTTTCAACTTTCATAACCGTAGCCAGTTCAATTTCGATAAGCTGATTGCCGATCCCAACAACATTGCTGCCAACCTACGCAACTTTATAAATGGCTTCTCGGTAAGCGCACGGGAGATTATCGACTACTTTAAGTTCGACGATCAGATTGACCGTATGGACGACCCCAAGGCTGATATCCTTTTCCGTGTGGTGAAAGCCTTTCAGGAGATTGACCTCTCCGAGATGGAATCGATGGAGATGGGATACGTTTTCGAGGATCTTATCCGTAGGTTTTCCGAGCAATCCAACGAAACGGCAGGGGAACACTTTACACCCCGCGAGGTGATAAAGCTGATGGTTAATGTGCTTTTCAACGAGGATAGGGATACATTAACCCAAAAGGGCATTGTGAAAACCCTTTACGACCCCGCCTGCGGAACTGGTGGAATGCTCTCGGTTGGCGAAATGCACCTTAAGGAGCTAAACCCACAGGCCGAGCTAAAGGTATTTGGACAGGAGATAAACCCCGAATCCTACGCTATCTGCAAATCCGATATGCTGATAAAAGGGCAAAACCCATCCAATATAAAGTTTGGCAATACCTTTACCGTTGATGGTTTAGAGGATGAGAAGTTCGACTATATGCTCTCGAACCCACCCTTTGGGGTCGATTGGAAAAAGGCACAGGTAATTATCAAAAAGGAAGCCGACAGCAAGGGCTTTGGTGGGCGTTTTGGCGCAGGCCTGCCCCGCATTAACGATGGCTCGCTGCTGTTCCTGCAGCATATGATATCGAAAATGAAGTCCGATGGCACACGCATTGGCATTGTGTTTAACGGCTCGCCTCTGTTTACGGGTGCTGCCGGAAGCGGCGAGAGCAATATCCGCCAGTGGATAATTGAGAACGACTGGCTTGAAGCAGTAATTGCCCTGCCCGACCAGCTATTCTACAACACGGGTATATCAACCTATATTTGGATTGTAACCAACAACAAAAGCCCACAGCGCAAGGGTAAGGTACAGCTAATAAACGCCACGGGCGCAAAGGACGAGGAGCTGGTTAAGGATGGCAAGCTGCCATTTAACCGTTTTTGGGAGAAGATGGAGCGCAGCCTGGGCAACAAGCGCAAGCGTATAGCCGAGAACGGAAATGAGAAGGGCATTGGCTACATTGCGCAGCTATACGGTAATTTTGAGGAAAACGAGTTTAGCAGCATATACCCCAACAAATATTTTGGCTACTGGCGGGTTACGGTGGAGCAACCACTGGTTGAGAATGGTAAAGAGGTTAAGGACAAGCAGGGCAACCCCAAGCCCGATGCCAGCCTGCGCGACTACGAGAATATCCCGTTCCTAAAAAAAGATGCCAGCGGCAAGCTGGTACCCCAAACCATTGAGGAGTACTTTGAGCGTGAGGTAAAACCACACCTGCCCAATGCGTGGATTGACCACTCCAAAACCAAAACGGGCTACGAGATAAACTTTACCAAGTATTTTTACGAGTTTAAGCCACTGCGACCACTAAAGGAAATTAAGGCTGATATTTTAGCGCTAGAGCAGCAAACCCTTGAGCTGGAGAAAAGAATACTTGACTAATGAAAAAGTACGAAAAATACAAGCATAGCGGCATTGAGTGGATTGGTGAGATTCCTGAGCATTGGGGTATAGCCCGATTAAAGTTTGTTGGGCAATCAATTATTGGTATCACATATAGCCCTGATGATGTTGTTAATGAAGATGAGGGAATTTTGGTATTAAGATCATCTAATATTCAAGAAGGTAAGTTGGCTTTTGATGATTGTGTTTTTGTTTCAAAAGAGATTAACAAAAAGCATATTGTTAAAAATGGTGATATTCTTTTATGTGCGAGAAACGGGAGTGCTCATCTTGTAGGAAAGTCAGCCTATATTGACGAAAAGAATGAGGGAACTACATTTGGAGCATTTATGTCTATTGTTCGTTCAAGTTTGGGAAAGTATTTATTCTATTTTTTCAATTCAACAATCTTTAAAGCACAGACGGGGCTATTTTCGACAAGTACTATAAACCAGCTCACATCTGATACATTAGATAATATGAGTATTGCTTTTCCAAAAAGCATTGAAGAACAAACCGCCATCGCCACCTACCTCGACCGCAAAACCGCCGAGATTGACCAGCTAATTGATGCGAAGAAACGCCTTATTGAGCTGTACCACGAGGAGAAAACCGCCATTATTAACCAGGCAGTAACCAAGGGCATTAACCCCAATGCCAAAATGAAGGATAGCGGGATAGAGTGGTTGGGAGAAATTCCGGAGCATTGGGAGGTGAAGAGGTTGAAGTATTTTTTCAACTTAATAACTGAAAAGAAGGAAAATGATTTAAAGAAGATTGGATTAGAAAACATTGAATCAAACAAAGGAAGTTTTATCGAAACCAATTCTGATTTTGAGGGTCAGGGTGTTATATTTCGGGTTAATGATATTCTTTTCGGAAAACTTCGCCCATACTTAGCAAAAGTCTGGCTTGCAAGTTTTGAGGGACAGGCTGTGGGCGATTTTTATGTGTTTAGATCAAAAGATAACGTGTTGCCAGCTTTTGCAAAATATAGGTTGTTAGACACTTCTTTTATTGAAATCACCAATAGTTCCACTTATGGTTCAAAAATGCCAAGAGTAAGCTGGGAGTTCATAGCAGATTTGAATATTGCGTTTCCCCCCATCGAAGAACAACAATCCATCGTCAACCATATCGAGGCTGAGTGCAGCCGTTTAGACACCAAGATAGAGCGTACCCAACGACTAATTGAGCTGCTGGCGGAGTACCGCACCGCCCTAATTAGCGAGGTGGTAACGGGTAAGGTTAAGGTGGTGTAGTAGTATCCCCGTCATCGCGAGTCTCGTCATCTTTTTTGACGAGACGAAGCAATCTGTTCAAGATAAGATTGCTTCTCCGGACAAAGAACGTCGGTATCGCAATGACGTTAGGGTATTCGTCATCGCGAGGATGAGGAACGAAGACGAAGCGATCTTTTTAAACAGATTGCTTCACCCACCAAAAAAACGGTGGATTCGCAATGACGGAGAGGAAATTTAAATAAAAAAAGGTTATAATGTATAAAAACCGATTTTAATGCTTATATTTGTAAACATTTTACAAAAAAGCCAATTAAAATGGTACTAGAGATTAAAATAAGCAACTTTTTCTCCATAAAGGATGAGGTTGTACTCGATTTTAGGGCAGCCAGTATTAAATCGGCCAATGCCCGCCTGCTCAAAGATAACCTCTTTGAGCACGATAAAACCGAGGTGCTTAAAACCCTTGTGCTATACGGTGCCAACGCCTCGGGCAAAAGTAATGTGATAAAAGCCATCAGGTTTTGCAATGCAATGGTTTTTGAGTCGCACAACCATAACGAGAATACGGTTTACACCTTTCAGCCATTTAAGTTCGATGGATACCCCGACAAGCCCAGTACCTATTCCATTCGTTTTGTGATAGATGGAACTGAGTACGAATATTCCTATTCTCTCTCCCGTACCCAAATTTTAACCGAGAGCCTACACTACTACCCCAAGGGTAGGGTTAAGGAGATATTTACCCGCGACGAGCGCAGGGGCAAAACCAAGCGCGACAAATACACCTTTACCGATGTAATTAAACGGCCTTTGGATGTGGCCGAGAACACATCAAACAAAACGCTTTATATATCGCGTGCCAGTCAAATGGATAGGGATATCCCTAAGGAAATATTTAAGTATTTCCACAGAACCTTCGTTCTAAATTATCTGGGATTTGGCGTGGCGGCCATCGAGAACCTTACAAACCAGAACAAGCAGCTACTAGTTGAAGCGCTAAAAATTGCCGATAGCGATATTGAGGATGTGAAGATTAAAGTGCTTAAAAGACCAGGCAGGAGCATTCACGCCGATTTAACCAGTATGACGCTCAAGGTTGAAGATGTGGTTCAAGAGCATCTTCAAATTAAAACATACCACAGGAATGCACCCGGGGTAGCCTTCGATTTTCAAACCGAGGAATCGGCGGGTACAACAAAGCTGTTTTTTATTATGCTCACCCTGCTCGATGTAATTAAGCACAATAAGATTTTGCTTATCGATGAGATTGAGGAGAGCTTGCATCCAAAAATCATTGAGTATATCTTCAATCTTTTTAGGGCTGGCGATAAGGGGCAACTGCTCTGTACCACTCATAACACGCAGTTTTTAAATCTAAAGAAATTCCGCAAAGATCAGATATACTTCGTTAACAAGAAGCAGGACGGCTCAACCGATCTATACTCGCTGTACGACTACAGCGATTTTCGCGATACAATGGATTTGGAGAAAGCCTATATGCAGGGCAGGTTCGATGCTGTGCCCTTGGTTAACGACTCTGCCGAAACCCTAAAAAACTTGCTAAATGGGTAGTAGCCGCCGACCACCACGAGGTAAAAAGATAAACCCCCATTTCTGGGTGTTTTGCGAGGGCGAAACCGAGGAGGCTTACGTTCGTTTCCTTCGGTCGGAGTACAGGCTGCCACTTGAGGTAATTACCAAGGTTGCTGGCTCAAGCATCAACGAGAATTACATCAAAAAACATAAAAGGGGGAAGTTTACCCACGAAAAGGATAGGGATTTTTTGATTTACGATTCCGATGTGCCCGAGATTATCGAACGGCTTAAGAAGATAAAGTCAGCTGAGCTAATTGCATCGAATCCTGCTTTGGAGCTTTGGTTTTTGCTTCATTATAAAAATCAAACTTCCCACATATCCGAGGATGAGTGCGTAAAAGAGTTGAGCAATAGAAATAAGAATAGCTACAAAAAGGGATTTATTGACGATAAGCTTAAGGAGAAACTAAAAGGGAGATGTACAGAGGCTTGTAGCAGGGCAAAGCAGCTAAGGTTATTTGAAAATCCATCGACAAATATGAACGCTTTTATTGAAGCGCTCGAGAATGCCAAAAACGAGACACCCTAGATATGAGCATTAAAAGCGAAGCAACATTCGAAGAGGCAATTGTAAACACGCTGGTTGAAAGCGGTAATTACACCCAAGGCAACGCCCCCGATTACAGCCCCGAGCTGGGCTTGTTTAAATACGATGTGCTAAAGTTTCTGCAGGAGTCGCAGCCCAAGAAATGGGAGAAAATTGCAACCATTCACGGTGCCGATGTTGACAATAGGATTATAAGCCGTTTGGTTAAGGAGATGGAGCTGCGGGGGAGCTTGGATGTTCTTCGCAAGGGCTTTACCGATTACGGGGTGAAATTCCAGATGGCCTACCTAAAACCTGTTTCGGGGCTAAACCCCGATGCTTATAAGCTTTATCAATCTAATAGTTTAAAGGTTTTTAGGCAGGTTTACTATAGCAATATCAATAAAAATTCTGTTGATATTGTGCTGTCACTCAACGGTGTTCCGGTGGCAACCATCGAGGTTAAAAATCAGTTTACGTGTCAGGACACCAGCAACGCCAAAAGGCAGTACAACACCACGCGCGATAGTAAGGAGTTGCTTTTCGCATTCAAAAAAAGGGCGTTGGTTCACTTTGCGGTCGATCAGGACGAGGTATTTATGACCACCAAGATTGATGGCACAAAAACCCGTTGGCTGCCATTCAACAAGGGGCACAATAATGGCAAGGGCAATCCGCCAAACCCCAAGGGTTACCGAACCTCATATCTATGGGAGGAGATACTAACCAAGGATAGCTGGATGGAGATAATCCATCAGTTTGTTCACCTGCAAAGCGAGGAGTTTGAGATTGATGGACGAACCATAAAGAAAGAGAAACTTATTTTCCCTCGTTTTCATCAGCTTGATGCCGTTAGGGAGATTGGCGCCGATGTGCTGGCTAAGGGAGCAGGCACAAACTACCTGGTTCAGCACTCAGCCGGATCGGGCAAGAGTAACACCATCGCTTGGCTTGCCTATCGCCTCTCGAGCCTGCACGATACGCTCGATAATCGCCTTTTCGATAGCGTAATTGTGGTAACCGATCGTAAAGTGTTAGATCAGCAGTTGCAAAACACCATCTATCAGTTTGAGCACAAGTCGGGCGTTGTCCAGAAAATTGATAAGGACAGCCAGCAGCTTGCCCAGGCACTTGGCTACGGCTCAAATATCATCATAACAACGCTGCAAAAATTCCCCTTTGTAATCGATAAGGTGGGCGATTTGCCCGATAGAAAGTATGCTGTAATTATTGATGAGGCGCACAGCTCACAGGGTGGCGAGGCCAGCAAGAAGATGAAGGAGGTGCTGGCAGCCAAATCGCTTGAGGATGCACAAGCCGAAGACGATTCAAATGATTACACCGATGAGGACTATATCCGCGAGCAGATTGAGCGTTCGGCCACCATTCGGGGTCAGCACGGCAACATATCGTTTTTTGCCTTTACTGCAACGCCAAAGTATAAAACCCTAAAGGTTTTTGGGCACACCGATAAAGATGGTAAGCCTAAACCATTCCACCTATACGCAATGCGCCAAGCCATTGAGGAGGAGTTTATTCTCGATGTGTTGGAGCACTATACCACCTACGAGCTTTACTTTAAGCTGAACAAGGCCATTGAGGACGACCCCAAGCTGAACAAGAAGAAAGCATCCAAGGCCATTGGCCGTTTTGTGTCGTTGCACCCGCACAACCTGGCGCAGAAATCGGAGATTATTATTGAGCATTTTAGGCAGATTGTTGCCAAGAAGTTAGGAGGCAGAGCTAAGGCTATGGTGGTTACTGGGTCGCGCTTACACGCCAAGCGTTACTACGAGGAGTTTAACCGTTATATCAAGGCAAAGGGGTATCAGCATAACATTAAAATTTTGGTGGCGTTCTCGGGCAAGGTGATTGACAGCAATTTTCCCGATGGGGTATCCGAGCCCGAGTTAACAGGCTTTGGGGAGAAGGAACTTCCCAAGGTGTTTGATAAGGATGAGTACAAAATCCTAATTGTTGCCGATAAGTACCAAACGGGATTCGATCAGCCCTTGCTGCACACAATGTATGTCGATAAGAAATTATCGGGCGTAAAGGCTGTGCAAACGCTATCAAGGCTCAACAGAACCTATCCCGGCAAGGTGGATACCTTTGTGCTCGATTTTGCCAACGATAGGCAAACCATACTAGACTCATTCCAGCCCTACTACGAGATAACCACCATAAAGGAGGATGCAGAGCCAAATCACCTGTACGACTTGAAAACCAAGCTCGACGAGTTTCAGGTTTACTGGTATTCGGAGATTGATGCATTTGCAAATATTTACTTTAACCCAAATACAAAGCTGAACAGCGCAAGGGATCAGAAGAAACTCTATGCCCTCACCGATCCCGCAGTGGATAGGTTTAAGGCCATTGACGAGGAGGAAAAGCGGGATGAGTTTAAGAAGATGCTCAGAACCTGGACCAACCTTTACGCATTCCTTTCGCAGATAATGCCCTTTGCCGATGCCGATCTGGAGAAATTCTATGCATATGCCAAGCTACTGCAGACCCGCTTGCCCAAGAGAGATTTGGCCGAGTCGTTGCAGCTAACCGATGAGGTTGCCCTGGAGTATTACCGCTTGCAAAAGATAGCCGAGGGGTCAATTGGTTTGGATAAGGATGCAAATGGCGAGCTAAGCGGAACACTAGAAGCAGGGTTAAAACGACCCAAGGACGAAGAAGCCAAACTATCAGAAATTATTAATGTGCTAAACGATCGCTTTGGCACCGAGTTCGAGGAGGCCGATAGGCTGTTCTTCGACCAGATTGAAACCGAACTGATGCAGGACGAAACCCTGCAAAGCCAAGCAAAGGTTAATAAAATAGATACGTTCAAATATGCCTTCGAGGACTTATTCCTTACCAAGCTAATCGACCGTATGGATCAGAATCAGGATATCTTCGAGAAAATCCTCGAAGATAAAGCTTTTGGCGACCTGGTTAAGGAGATTATGATGAAGAGTATTTATAAGAGGATGAATGGAGTGACGGGGTAGTTTTAGCAAGCTTATAACCATAGAATAATGAACAATATTACATACCTATTTGGAGCTGGAGCTAGTTATAATGCTTGTCCTATTTTGAACGAGATGGGGGATAAGATGATGGAACTCCCTGAAGAATTTGACAAGAAATTTACATATACAGAATCAGAGTTCAACGGATTAAAGAGCAGTCAAGATCGGTTACTGTGGCTAATTGGAAGTGTAGGGAAAAATTCTAAAGAGTTTAACACTATTGACACCTATGCTAAAAAGCTTTTCCTTTTGGGTAAATACAAAGAACTAAAGGGATTAAAATTAGCTGTTAGCTTATTCTTCACCCTTTGGTCATTAACCGATAACAAGGAATGGCGGACAATTACATCAGAGCAAGGAAAAACAAGAGAATGCAGAGAGGTAGATCCTAGATATATTAGTTTACTTGCAACATTTCTCGAAAAAGGAGAGCGTTATCCCAAGTTAAGGGATGAGGTAAATTTCGTAACCTGGAATTACGATTTACAACTCGAAGAGGCTTATAGAAAGTTTACTGATATAGAGGCACAAGATTATAATGTAGTTAATCAGTTTTTCCCATTTAACCCCAATTCAGATAACCTAAATATCATTAAATGTTGTCACCTGAACGGCTTTCAAGGGTATTACGGGATGGGTGAAGGTAGGGATATGTTCAATAGGTCAGACAGTAAAAACCTAGCGAGAATTGTTGAAGAGTTATTGTTTTTAACGGAACCAGATCCAAAGGGTGATTTTGATTTTAATCACTTCATTAATTATGCTTGGGAAGAGGAGTCTAGTGTTTCTGCTATTGCTCGAGAAAGAGCAATTAAAATTTTCAGTGAAACCTATACTTTAGTTGTGATAGGTTATTCTTTCCCTCCTTTTAATCATAAGATAGACAAAATGCTATTGGAGTCTGCAAAAGGAAGCCTTCAAAGACTAATAATTCAGGATCCAATAGCCGATGAGGAGTATATATCCGAAACCTTTGGGATTCATAAAGGAATAGTGAAGGTTGTAAGAGATGTTAAGCAATTTGTTGTTCCAAATTATTATGAATTAAGCATTGATATTGATTCCATAGGAACAATGTTTATCTGAATTCTTACACTTTTCCAGATTCTTCAAGGTGCAAACAATCAGCAAAAGCTTTAGGAAGCGGTATCAAGAGCAGAAAAAAAAGAGCGTTTCTGCACTTAATGTAGTTTCCTTGTCAATCCCTTAAGCGAAGCTAGCCCACGTTCCGGTTTAGTCAAGGATCGTTAGGGACTTTCCCCAAACTTAAATGTAAGTCTCTGTTTCCTGTTTCATAGCCCAAAAACTATAAATACCAAGGCATCAGTTTGTTTTGCTACACATCAGATATACAGCCATTTGAGAGGTTAATAACTTTGCAAAAATGTTTATTTCTTAGCTTGTATACTATTGCAAACGAACATCCTAACAACGTACCTTTGTAAATAGCAAAAGGTCAGATGCGACCTGACCTTTTGTTGTAAATTTTAATTTAACCTGCGAATTAAATGGCTGAAAGCCTATACTCGCACAATACGTTGTAAAGATATGGTAAAAAGAAAAAGGAAGTCAAGGAAAAAGAGAAGAAAAAGTTGGGTTGTTCATAAATTAATCCCATTGTTAATAGCAATTAGGTTGCTTATTGAACCCATTAAATTTATTGAGTTTTTACTTTAATTACTGAAAAACCAGACTCACAAAGATAAGCGAGTCTGGCTTGATGTAGATAGGTTATAAGTTTTGACACAACGAATATAGTCTATCTGTATTAAAAAGCAAAAGAAAGCTTATCTGCTAGGAGTAAGCTACTCCAATTGTCTAATGCCAAAGTAATTAAAAATATGGCTAAGACAGGAGAAGGTAAAAAGATCGTACCTGTTAAACCTCACACAAGGAAACAGGGAGGGAAAACGGTCAAGGTGCCAGGTCACAGAAGATCTACACCTAATTAATTCGGATTGAGGTGGGGGCGAAGGTCTCCACCTCTTTTTATTGTTTTACTACCTCTTTCAAATTTGACCCAAGAATGAAAATCGTTTGTTAGTGTTATCGAGTGAGGGGGAAGTCTTTCGGTATTTCGTTCCATTTCCTTGTCAATCCCTTAAGCGAAGTTAGCCCACGTTCCGGCCTTGTCAAGGGTATACAAGCGATGATCTGTTGGTTTGTGCATTTTGGTTTCATCGCCCTTGACAAACCCTCCACTTGGGGCTTTTGGTGGCTTAAGGGTTGAACAAGGGTGGAATTGTATGCCAACGAAACCACTAGGATTTATTCTAATCCAACATTATTATGGTTTCATTTCCATAGCCTTATGAGTCAAAAATACTTTAAAACTATTGCCAAATCAACAAATGTTCACTATATTTGCGTGTTCACGTACACGTGAACACAATGAGTATGGAAATAATAATAATACATAAAGCGATTGATAGCCTTGCAAGGGCTACTGGTGCAGTTGCCGAGTGGGGTCAGGAGGGTACTCAAAAAGGTGCTCCCGATGGTAAATTGCGCTTAAACATTAATCATAAGGAATACTGGTTTGATGCTGTGGTAAAGAAACAGGTGAGAAACCTGCATCTTGCCAACCTTAATGAATTAGGGAAAAAGTACGAGAACCTTTTACTTGTTACCGAAGTAGTTTACCCAAATATTGGAGAACAGCTTCGCAGCAGAGGGGTAAACTATATTGATACCTTGGGGAATGTTTTTATTAAGCAAAACGATTTGCTTCTGCTTATTGAGGGGAAAAAGCCCACAAAAATCGAAACAGAAAAGGCTGGTAGAGCATTCAATAAAACTGGACTTAAATTTATTTATCATCTGCTCACTGATAAGGACTTTATAGGCAAAACTTACCGCGAGAAGGCGGCTATCTGTGCGACTGCAGTGGGAAACATTAATTACATTACAAACGATTTGCTGAACCGGGGGTTCTTAAGGAAGAAAACAAAAGGGGTGTTCTACATTCCAAATCGTGAGAAGCTAATTAACCAATGGTTAATATATTTCGAAAGGAAGCTAAAGCCTGATTACTTTATTGGCGCATTTCGTTTTGTGAATAAAGAGGATGCTAAAAACTGGAGAGAGTTAAAGTTGGACTTTACAAAAACCAAGTGGGGAGGTGAGCCAGCTGCCGATATATTAACCAACTACCTAAAACCCGGAGCGTTTACTATATACACAGCTGAAACAAGAGCGGAGTTGATTCGCAACTACAAACTTGCACCCGATGAGGCTGGAAATGTAAGGGTTTACAATGTGTTTTGGGGTAAGCAGACAGAGAATGCTAAGACTGTTCACCCATTGATTATCTTTGCCGATTTAGTGAATACCGCCAATGCCCGAACGGATGAGTTGGCCAATATGATTTATAATGAGTACCTTAAAGGATAATTTCGACAATACCATTAGAAACAGATTTGGCGAGACAATTGATGCACTCGAGAGAACTTTCAACAGCTTTGGAATTGATTACTACTTAATTGGAGCCTTTGTTCGCGATGTTTGGACTAACCACATAAACAGTATACCAGAACTGAGAGCTACCCTTGACCTTGATTTTGCTGTATTGATAAATAAGCATAGCGATTACCAAGAGCTAATTGACTATTTGGTAAAGAACGAAGGTTTTACTTCTCACCCTGAGCCATACAGGCTTATCTCAAATAGTAAGAAAATTGTTGATTTGCTTCCATTTGGAGGGATTGAAAAGGATAATGAAGTTCTAATCAAGGGAATAAAGCCTGTTTATTTGTCGGTGCTTGGAACCAAAGAGGTAACGGAAACCGCACAGGTTATCGAGGGGAATTTCAGGGTAATTACCTTGCCTGGCTTGTCAATTCTTAAGTTAGTTGCCTGGAGTGAGAACCCAGGTAGAGTGAAAGATTTAGAAGATTTTTTCTTTATTGCAAAGTTCTATTCAGAAATTGCGACTGACGATCTGTATAAACCGGACAACATTGAACTTGTTGAGCATTGCAGCAAGTTTAGGTTTGCTGGGGCAAGGCTACTGGGTCGCGAAATGGCATTAATTGCCCAAAAATCACCACTGCTTTATGATAAAATTGCTGATACTGTGGGAACTCAACTGAAAGGCTTTAGCCATTTAGAAGTAGATGATATGTACGTGGCTAACAAGCCTGACGAATTAAGCCTAAAACTTATGTTGGTAAAGGAGTTGCTTGAAGAGTTTTTGGAGACTAGAGCTTAATTTATTGTAAGACTTATATGATCGGAAAAGGGTTAGGCTTATTATTTAATGAGGGTAAGATGGGTTGTTGGCTTTTGCAACTTATTATAAAATTTCAACTAGTTTTTCTTTCAAAAAGGATTTTTTTAGACACTTATTCGGTTGCCTATTGAGGTTGTGAATTTTGAAAAGACTATAGAATAAGGGCTGTGTGAAATGCGTTTGACTGCCCCTTCTGCTCCACAAAAACGAATTCAAACGAATTCAAAACGCTTTAAAACATTTGGTTTTAGGGCGTTTTTTTTGGTAGTGTTACATAGAATTGCTATAAAATGAGGCTGGGCGTATGGGTGTCCACTCTGTTTTATGTTTTAACTCCTTAACCAGCTCCGAGCCTATCGACGCTTTTAGACTTTGTAGTTTTTATCTCGCTTGTTCCATAGTTCTAGATTGAGAAATTGTCTAAAAATCAAGAACATTGTACAGTATGCCGATTGCTATTTTTAAGTTTCTTCGCGCTTTGGTGATATTTTTTTTAAATGAAAGAGTTTCCAAATTCTTCGGAGTCCAATTTTTCTGATGATTTTTCTGATGGGGACTATAGCCGCTACTGCCCAAACAGCGCAGCATACAAAAGCGAATACATTAGCACAAATACAGGAGTTAGCCTTCGTATTATAACCTTCAGGCCTTCTGCAAAAGATAATATGCCTCTAATAGTCCTTATCCCCGGACTGGCGGGTGTTATCGATAGTTTCAAGGATTTGCTAGTAGAGCTAACATCAAGATACCCCGTTTACTATGTAGAGACCAGAGAGAAAAGGTCTGCAAAAATTTCCTCGCCTGTAGGCTTTTCTGTTTCCGATATTGCTGCCGATATTGCATGTGCAATTCAAGCGCTTGGCTTGGCCCATTTCTCGTATATTCTAATAAGTTACTCCCTGACGGCCTCGGGTGCTGCAGTTGTGCTGGCCATCAAGATGTTAACCCCAACGCTAGCAGTATTGGTTCAACCCTCGGCAAGCTTTCCGTGGCCTCGCTGGTTACTTGGGCTAACCTGGGTGGGTGTGCCGCTCTACGGAGTAATAAAACCTTTTGTAAAGTGGTACATACGTAATTTTACTATCGATATAAATGAGGGTAAGGAGATTTACGAGATAAATTGCCGCAACTTGGATCAGGCTAACCCTAGGCGATTGACTACCGCCGTGCGGGCAATGGCCCGGTTCAGCATATGGGAGTACTTGCCAAAATACAAATAGTGATTGAAGATTCTAGCTTTTAAGCCCATTATTCAGATTTGCTGTTCGTTTTGGATAGGTTGCTAAAAAAAGCGCCCAAACTTGCAATAGGTTTGGGCGCAATAAGAATTCGTTTGATGTAGCTTACTTTCTCACAAAGATAAAGTCACCACCCTCATCACCCGTACCTTTGATGTCGCCATACTGGGGTACTGTAGGGCTTGTGTTCATCACTGCCGTTTTAAAGCTGCTAAACAGCTCCTCGGCCGAGAGGTAATCTAACGTGTTCTCCTGTAGGCGTTGAACCAGATGCTTTATAAACATACTCTCGTCGGGCACTTCGGTAAGCGCACCACTGGTCATAGCCTTACGGCTTTTCCTGTCGTACACCTTGTTCAGCTCATCGGTGGCGTCGGCAAATGCTTTGCGTACTTTAAAGATGCTCCCGCCAAAGCAGGCATCGGCAACAAGCAGGGTGTGCTTACTTTTAATCGCAGCGATATAATCCTTTAGCTGGCTGTTGGCCATCCAGTTGCCAGTGCTCGACGCAGAGGCATCGGATGGGAGCCAGTATCCAAACTCTGTCTCGGTATCAAAATATCCGTGGCCAGCAAAGAAGATTAGGAGGTTGTCATCTTTTGTAACACGGCGGGTAAGCTTATCGAGCTCGTCAATAAGTTGACCTCTCGTAGGATCTTTCAAGAAGATTATATCGCTAGCCTCAAAGGTGTAATTTTCGACCAATGTTTTGGCAAGGGTTGCTGCATCCCTAACGGGGTTGCTTAGCGAGGCAATGCCTGGGTCGGGATACTCGTTAATGCCAACAATTAGGGCGTAATACCTAGGTGCTCTTGGGGCATCAAAAACAAGGTCGAGCTCCTCGGTGTCTGAAGCAACTTTCTGGTTTGGTGAGTCTTTTCGGTATACAATGAATTTTCGTTCAACGCTGTTCTCAAAGATATCCATCGATCGGATAACGATGTCGTTTCGGCCTAGCTTAAGAGGAACTGTGGCCTCAAAAATGTTGTCGGGCAGGAGCGAAGCGTTTCGCCCATTTACCACAACCTCAAAAATTCCGCTTTCATCGCTTGCCGTACCTTTTACAAGTAGGTTCTCCTCTGATACGGTTAGATCCTCGCCGAGGGTAACAGAGCGAAGCCTCCTATCTTCAAGTCCGCTTGATGATTGGGCTAAGGGTCTACCTCTGGTAGCTTCGCTACCGGTAAGCGACACCCCTTCGGGAGACAGGATGGAAATAGTTGGGGGATTAGTATCTTTTTGCACCACTTGTGGTGCCGGTTTTTTTACATTTACACTGGTAGCTACTGAGCTCTCGAACTGCTTCGAGGCAGAAACGGCCATAGAGGTTGTAGGCACATTGGATATAGGAAAATCGCGGAACTGCAGCGCGCTGTTTTCCAACTTGTCGAGTCCAAAGGTTGAGAAGGTGAGCAGCTCGGCACCTATGGATAAGCGCATTACACGAGTCAAATCCGCAGGGATCCTATCGAATGTGAAGGAGGCTTGGACTGTCTCCCCATTTTTCAGGGTACGCTGTGGAGTGGAGTAGCGTTGCGAACCAACCACATCACCAAGCTTTCCGCGTTGTGCATCGTAGTTCTGACGATTAAAATCGGTGATGGTAATTAGCCCGTTAATCAGCTTCAGGTCGCGTGTTGGCCCGTTGTTGGTGATGCTCAGAATAAGTTCGAGCTGATTGTTGCCGCTGCGATGTAAGCTTACGAGTTTAAAAATCACATCGCTAAAATCGTCCTCAAGAGCTATTGTCGACTTGGTTTGACCACTTAGCTTGAATATCACGTCGCCCTCAAGTTCTGGAAGGTCGTTCAGAACATTCCAGATAATTACCTGATTCTTTCCACCTAGCACATTGTCGCCAACATAGCCCGACACGGTTTTCATCTCCTTAAACGTGCGGCCTCCATCGGTTGAAAAGCTGGGGGTTACCTTAAATAGTTGCCCTATCTGTTCGCCAGTAATTGAATATTCTATGTTAATATTCTCACCAAGCTGCTTGGTGTTTAGGTCAGCAAACTCTTGGGCAACAATGCTCGTAGTGCCTATAGCTAGTACAGCTAAAGCTAGGGACACCAATTTTAACGCCTTTTTCATACCGTGTATTATTAGTGGTTTTACTCAAATACCTTGAATTTCTATACTTTTTGGGTTGTTATTTTAGTTCAATAACGCTTAAATCAAAGCCTATGCTGTCCACTCCAAATTCAATGCCATTAATATACATTCGGGCAGTTTTTGTGGCAACTTCACGGGTTAGGTTTCGCATTTCGGGGCTATACATCTCATCTAAACTCCTTATGTTTATTGATGTTTCTTCTGTATTGAGGGTGAGCTGGCGAAGCAACTTTTTGGAGTAAATGCTCCACAAACCATTGTAGCTGATTAGCGGTTCAGTATTACTAGCCCAGCTCGGGTTTGAGTATTTGTAGTTGTATATAGGGTAGTCCCTATCATTTCCCAGAAATTGCGAAATAGCAAGGAAACGTCTTCCTTTTTCGCGGTAGGTAAAGTGCGAACTGATATCAATACCGCTTGGTGTAGTGTGTTTAGTTACAAATTCGTATTCGGCCTGGGGTTCAAATACGTTGTCAATTTGGGCTTCAATGTAAAGGGCTGTTCCTACGGTCGATATTTTCAGTGAGGGATCCGTAGTGCTTGATCTTGAGGGGGAGTACCTAAGTAGAACCACTGCTTCGTTGTAACGCGTTAGGTGAACTTTTTCGGTTGTGAAGCAACTTGAATCGGCTTGTGCGGCAGCCGATAGTCTGAAGTATGTGTCGAATCGCTGTCCATAGCCTTTGTATGCCTGTTCGGTGTAGGCTACGGTATACACATCTCTATAGTACTGTATGTAGGCTTTGTGCTGAAGAATGGCCATCGATTTGGCCCTGTGCATAGCCTGAAATATTGCCTCTTCGGGGGTTAGGTCAGGATCGGAAATACCTATGGCAAAGATCGACTCGCTGCTTGAAGTGGGAGGTTTAAAAAACCAGCTAGGGAGCGTATCGGGGTAAAAACTCACCCTTTCGATGTTCTTGAATTTCCCATAGCTTGCAAATTCGTTTGGTCGAGTTTCTTTCTCAAAAATTTTCTCAAAGGCTTCCTTTTGCCCTTTTGCAGTGAGGGTGAAAAGGACTAGTAGTAGTGTTGCCAGCTTTGGCAAAAGGCTAATTCTCATCTTTTGAGGGTATTTATTATCCATAAGCGTAATTGTAAAGTTATGAAATATTGCGGTTAGTATTTATAATTCGGGCTCATTAATTTTTGGCTGGGAGTTGATATAAAAGGTACTACTGCAATTTTAGTTGAATGATTTTAGGGTCGGAAGTCCGAAGACCCCCGCCTGAACGATGCAGTCGGGCAGGGAAGTTGGAAGGTTGAAGCATATTAATTCTGTCTTCTGACTTCTGTCTTCAAACCCAAACCAAAGATTTAAGTTTGCTATAATTTACATAGTTTCCACGAAATTGGTAGTAGAACCATATAAAAAAAGCACCTAACAATTGGTTGCTAGGTGCTGGTGTTTTAGAAATTATTGGATTATAAACTTTGGATGCTGGTGGCCTCAACCTCCTTACTAACTTTTTTAACAAGCCCCTGAAGCACGTTCCCTGGCCCAAGCTCGGTGAAGTTTGATGCTCCATCGTTAATCATGTTTATCATGGTTTGGGTCCAGCGAACAGGAGAGGTTAGCTGTGCAATTAGATTTTGCTTAATACGCTCGGGAGCAGTATATGCCTTGGCATCAACATTTTGGTAGATTGGGCATAAAGGAGCATTGAAGTTTGTGGATTCAATAGCTTGCGCTAGTTCAAGCCTTGCGGGTTCCATCAATGGGCTGTGGAAGGCACCACCAACCTTAAGGGGCAACGCCCTTTTGGCACCGGCTTCTTTTAGCTTGTCGCATGCAGTGTTGATTCCTGCGATGCTACCAGAAATTACGAGCTGCCCCGGGCTGTTGTAGTTTGCGGGTACAACCACATCATCAATTTCGGAGCAAATCTTTTCTACCACCTCATCATCAAGTCCTAGGATTGCCGCCATGGTGGAGGGCTCCTTCTCACAGGCTTTTTGCATAGCCATAGCGCGTTTCGATACCAGCACAAGTCCGTCTTCGAACGAGAGCGCTCCACTGGCAACTAGAGCCGAGAATTCGCCGAGTGAGTGGCCTGCTACCATTTGAGGATTAAAGCTGCTGCCTAGAACCTTGGCAAGAATTACAGAATGCAGAAAGATGGCTGGCTGGGTAACCTTGGTTTGCCTAAGGTCCTCGTCGGTACCATCAAACATTAGATCCGTTATTCTGAATCCTAAAATTTCGTTCGCTTTCTCAAAAAGCTCTTTTGCCAAAGGTGAGTTTTCATATAAATCTTTGCCCATCCCAACAAATTGGGCGCCCTGTCCAGGGAATACAAATGCTTTCATAACTTTAAGTTTTTAAACCAATGTCCAATTAAAGCAACAAAATTAGCTTTTTTTGCCACAAAGCAAGCCTTTTTCCTAAACATTGGGCTTATAGGTAATGCCTGTAGATAATTAGGCTACTTGCACCTTATCCGTTTAGTAAAAACCCGAATTTTAATGACGAAGTTGATATGGATCAACTTTTTTGGAAACTAACATCATTTACAATTGCTTGTTATATAGATGACCTGGTTGTAATTTTACGCTAAGAAATGAGAAAGGCAAAAAGTTGAAAACTTAATAAGGAATATCTATGAAAAACTGGGGAATTAGAGCTAAGGTATTTACCACTCTTTTAGTAGCCGTTTTTGTAATGCTAGGTGGAATACTGCTTCAGGTTTATGTTGGCGTTAAAAATAATCTTGAGGATTATTTTAGTCGTAGCATTGAGCTTAAAGCCGATTTTGTTAACAACTACATTCAGGAAAAGCAAGCATCGGCTAAAGCGGCCACCCTTGTGGCGGGTACGTCAAATATACTTCGTAATGCATTTATCGAGGGTGACAGGGACATGGCCATTGAGCACGGCTTAAGGCTTATGGAATCGTACGGACTTGACTACCTTGTGATTACAGATAATCAGGCGAATGTATTTATTAGGGCCCATGCAAAGGATCAGTTTGGCGATAATATTGGGAACCAAATCAATATACAGAAAGCGCTAAGGGGTGAAACCTCGGTGGGTTTTGAGGATGGTGCAGTTGTTAAATTTTCTATAAGAGCAGGAGTTCCTCTACGTAACGAGGAGGGTGAAATAATTGGGGCCATTTCGTTGGGATATGTGCTAGGCGATGAGCGTTTTGTTGATGAGCTGAAGAGGGTGCAGGATGTTGAGGTTACCCTTTTCTATGGCGATACTAGGTACCAAACTACCATTTTAGATGAAAAGGGGAGTAGGATTGTGGGTACTAGGCTTGGCATACCAGAGATTGAAAATACTGTGTTAAAGCAAGGGCGTATTTACTTTGGTGAGTCACAAATACAAGGAGAACCATACCATGCTGCATACATACCCATTAGGGGCGCATCGGGTGATATTACAGGTATGCTTTTTATTGGACTTCAAGTATCAATAATTAACAGTATGGTGATGAGCATTAGTGCTGCCGTGCTGGTGCTTATGTTGATATTAGGTGTTATCGCCGTTGGGTTTATTGGCTACATCCTTAACTCAACCGTTATTAAGCCAATTAATAAGCTGGTTACCGCTACCAATGAGTTTGCCAAGGGGAATCTCAACATTCAAATCGATCACAAATCGAATGATGAGATGGGCATCCTCTCCAGCTCCCTGTCACAAATGGTCGAATCACTAAGGGGAATGGTTGAAAAAATCATGGGTATTTCCGATGGCATTGCAAGTGCTAGCTTGGAGATGAGCTCCAGCGCACAGCTCCTTTCGGATGGCGTTAATCTGCAGGCGTCTTCTTCCGAGGAGATTTCATCATCAATGGAGGAGATGTCATCGATGATTGAGTCGAACTCCGATAACGCAAGCCAAACCACCAAATTGGCAAAATCGGCCGAGGTGGGTGTACGCAATGGTAGCGAGGCTACAAGGCAAACAGCAGGCTATATGCGTGACATATCTGAGAAGATATCGATCATTACCGATATTGCATTTCAAACCAATATTCTGGCGCTTAACGCAGCGGTTGAGGCTGCTCGTGCTGGTGAGCACGGTAAAGGGTTTGCCGTTGTGGCCGCCGAGGTACGCAAGCTGGCCGAGAGAAGTAGCTTGGCTGCCGACGATATTGTTGGGGTTACTACCAAGGGGGTCGACCTAGCAGAAGAGGCTGGTGAGGTTTTAGCCAAGCTGGTGCCCGATATTGAGAAGACCTCAAGTCTAATCCAAGAGATTGCCGCATCGAGCGTTGAGCAAACCAATGGAGTAGAGCAGATAAACAATGCCACGCAGCAGCTTAGCCAGGTGGTTCAGCAGAATGCTTCATCCTCGGAGGAGTTGGCCTCCAATTCCGAGGAGCTTGCGGCAATGGCAGAGCAGCTAAAGGAGATAATGGGCTTTTTCAAGGTTTAGGTTTACGAATAGAGCGATGAGTCCCTAGGTTTTTAACTAGGGATTTTTTTATGGGGTTAGTTAACACGTTGCTCTATATTGTATGCAAGACCGTTAAGAGAACTTATTTCACAACCAAATTACCCCCCCCCAAGTAATATGAACACAAGTGATACCGATTGCCCAAGTCTTACTCGCCCTTTCCTTGTCCAAAGGCTGAAAAAATAGTTTCTTTACCTACATCATCCTGGCAGGTGAAGGGAGCCTACGTTGGAGTACTAGTTGAAATATCCCTGTAAATCTTGCTGAACACTAGTGGAAAGAATAGCTGAAGATGGAAACTTGCATTAGGATCGCTTAGTCTAACTTATTATCCCCACTACTCTAGTGCGTATCCTGGACCCCACAAACAAATACACTTATCGTAGAATTATGTTACTTTATCAAAAAGGCAAAAGCCCACGAAATTTTTTTCTTGGGAACAAGATAAAATACTTTATTTTTGTTTAGCAGAATAAATCCTTAAAAATTACTTATGAGACGCATACTATTTTCGCTGATAATGCTTTTTATCTTTGGTAATGCTAGCGCCCAACTTTTTAGCATTAGAGGGCATGAGATTGGGTTTGCCTATCTAGGGCCCAAGGTGGGTACCACATTCTCAACCATTACCAATATGGATGTTTTGGGGACTGACACCAAAACCCGAACAGGATTTCAAATTGGAGCAGTGGGTGAAATAGGGTTGACCCAGATGCTTTCGTTTGAAACAGAATTAACCTTTACTTCTAAGGGAGTAGCCGATAATCTTGGCGCTCGGAGGGTAAACTACATTAGCATCCCATTTCTAGCAAAGTTGTCGTTCAATGCTCTTGGGCTATCTAGGGTGTATGCAACGGGCGGAACTTACAACAACATTAGAACTAACGCAAAGATGGTTTACAACGATTCTGATCAGACTTATAACGAGAGCCATCACTACACAATAATCGACTGGGGTTTATCGCTGGGTGGAGGTGCAGCATACGACACAAAGTACGGACTGCTTTGCCTCGACCTCCGATACGATATGGGTGTGGTTGATGTGGAAAAAATAATCGAAACAGAGCGTAATATGAACCGTTCGTTTGGTGTGGCTCTTACCTTTAAGTACGATGCTGTTGATCTATTCCTGAGGTTACGCAAGAAGCGGTTAGATCCCGATGCTTAGTAGATTCGTTAGATAGAGCTAGGCCTGTAAATTGTAAGTTGAGCTTGTTTATGTTGCTTTACAGGATGATTCTACTTGTATAGGCAACTGCAATTGAAATTCTGCCCCTGTTGGTGATGCTACTGCAAAAGAGGGGTTGTTGATTCCGTTAGCATCCTCATAACGCTTGTTTTCTAAGCACTCATTACGGGTGCTGGAGCAGTGCCTATGGCGTATCATTTAGGGCTTGCCTTGGCTAAGGGTAGCCTCTCGCTTACGATAGATCTTGGAATGGCCGGAGTGTTTAATCCTTACATCAGTATTGGTGATGTTGCTATGGTTGAATGCAACATCTTTGCCGATTACGGCATTGATTACAATGAGAACTTCGAGTCTTTATTCACCCTATTGCTGGGTCGTGCTGATAGCTTCCCGTTTAGCAATGGAAGGTTAACTTGCCCATATTTGAAAAGCTAAGGTTTGAGCCTACACGTTGACTAGTAGCGTGTTGTTATTGTGAGGGGTTAAACAAATTCAAATTTTATTCGTTTTATAGAGTAAATGGTTTTTTTATCGCTAAAGGTTTGTTATTTTTAAATAGCATAAATACTTATACAATTGAATATCGAAGAATCACAGACAAGACCCTTCTTTGGAAAGATGCAGAGGTTAAATGAAACGATCCACTCGTTAGATGAAAAGTGGTATGTAGAGTTCTGGGATGTACATTACTACTTTTTGGGCATCGAGGTTTTTAGCACTAAGAAAGAGGTGGTAAGAACAATAAATGGCAGCAAGGTTGGGCGCACTTCAGTACCCAAGGAGTAACCCTATTTTTTTATCCCCCCCCCTTTTCAAACCCTTTCTTTGAACAATATCGATGGCTTGATGTTATTAGTTTAGAAAGATTCTAAATAATGTTTAACTTTTAAAAATCAAGTCATATGTCATTTGAATTAAAAAGTTTACCATACAGCTACGATGCGCTTGAGCCATACATTGATGCTCAAACCATGGAGATACACCACACCAAACACCACGGTGCATACACCGCAAATTTGAATAAGGCCATTGAGGGAACCGATTTGGCCTCTAAGCCAATAGAGGATATACTGAAGGACATCTCAAAACACTCGGCTGCTGTTCGTAACAATGGTGGTGGGTTCTATAACCACAACCTGTTCTGGAGTGTTATGGGCCCAAACGCTGGGGGCGCGCCTTCGGGCGAGCTGGCCAAGGCCATTGAAAAACATTTTGGCAGCTTCGACAGCTTTAAAGAAAAGTTTAATACAGCTGCTGCCACTAGGTTTGGTTCAGGGTGGGCTTGGCTTGTGAAGCGGGGCGATGAGCTGCTCATTACATCAACACCAAATCAGGATAATCCCCTTATGGATGTTGCAGAGGTGCAGGGAACACCAATTCTTGGGCTAGATGTTTGGGAGCATGCATACTACCTGAAATATCAGAATAGACGGCCCGAGTACATTGAAAACTTCTGGAAAGTTGTGAGCTGGAACGAGGTTGAATCGAGGTTTGCTTCAGCTTAACAGCAATTTTTTTAGTTCGCCATACTACCCCTTTTGTTTGGTTTAAGTTTTAGGGGTGAGCCGGGGGAGACTCCGGCTCTTTTTATGCCAAAACCCTGGCAATCTCTCTAAGCAACTTATCGGGGTCTATCGGTTTGGTTAGGTAGCCATCGCTTTTTGCCTGCATACCTCTCTGTATGTCATCGCTGGTGGCATAAGCCGATTGTATTATGATCTTTATAGTGGGCATTAGCTTTCTAAAGGGTTCAATTAGGGCAATCCCATCTCCATCGGGGAGCCTAATATCGAGGAGTACAATATCAAAATGGGGAATACTTCGTATTATCTCAAGCGCTTGCTCACCGGTATGAGCAATGCGAATGCTGAGTTCGGTTGTTTGCAGTGCTTCCTCAATAAACTTTGCATTAAGCTCATCATCCTCAACAATAAGCACATGGCCTTTTAAGTGCTCCATAATGGGTAAGCTGCTGCCTTTTACTGCTTGGGTTCTGCTATATTTCACTTCAAGAGGGATGGTGAAGGAGAATTGGGAACCTTTACCCTTCTCCGATTCAACCCATATCTTTCCACCTAAAAGATCTACTAGTCCTTTTGATATGGTTAACCCCAGTCCGGTTCCACCGAAATCGCGTTTCGAGATATCGTGTGCCTGCTGAAAGCGCTCAAATATTTTAGATTGATTTTCGGTAGAAATACCAGGCCCCGAATCCTTCACGTAGAATCGAATGTATTCCCCATCAAATTTTGAATAGCCAATTTCAATGGTCCCTGTCTCGGTAAACTTTAGGGCATTCTCTATAAGGTTGAAAAGGATCTGCTTAACTCTGCCAAAGTCTGTTGTTACCTCATCAACATCAGCAAATTGCTGAACCAGCTTAAGCTTAACATCAACTTTCTGATCGACTTCGGCCTTGGTAAGCGAGTACTCAAAAACCTCATCCATCATTTTCACCAAGCTTCCGCTGGTTTTGCTGAGCACAATTTGGTTAGCCTCAATCTTTGAGATATCTAGGATGTCGTCGATAATTTTTAGCAGGTCGTTCGATCGTCGTTTAATGATCTCGGCAAATTGTTTTTGTTTTTCTTCGGGGATGTTACCCTTTGCCAATAGCCCCGAGAAGCCCATGATTGCATTCATGGGGGTGCGAATTTCATGGCTCATGTTGGCCAGGAAAGCGCTTTTCAGCTTGTCGGCACCCTCAGCCTTTTCCTTTGCATTATGCAGCTCTTCATTCTGGGTTACATACTCCTCGTTGAGCGCGGCGTACTCCTCGTTGCGTTCTTTCAACTCCTTGTTTATGCGTTGTAGTTTACTTTCTATGCTTTTCCGTATGGTAATGTCGCGGCTGATGGATATTACGCGTTCTTGTTCTAGAATTTTGGTTTCCGAGAGGTGAACTTCTTCCCAGAACACTGAGCCATCTACCCTAACACTTTTCCACTCAAAAATCTGAGGGCCTTCAGTTAGGGCTTTTTTAAGCCATCTTACCGAGTCGTATAGTGAGTAGGGTGGATCTGAGGTGTATGCATATTGCTTAAGCTCGTCAAGTGTTTTTAGGCCATACGACTCGATGGCCACCTTATTGGCGTCAATTATATCTCCGGTTAGCGGATCATGGATAATGATGGAGTCGTTGGCAAGCTGAAAGATGGTGTGGTAGTTCTCCTCGCTTTGTCGCAAGGCATCCTCCATCTTTCTTTGCTCAGTGATGTCCCTAACAATGGTTAAAATTTTATCGTTACCAAGCTTAACCATACGACCCTCAAAATATTTGGTTTTGCCGTTTAGCTCCAGGGGGTATGAGTAGTTCTGGGGTTTCCCGGTTTTAAAAAGTGCATCAATCTTTTCATCGTTGATTTTCACCAGGTAGGAGGGGGCAACCTCGCTCAAATTCTTGCCAATAAAATCGTCCTGTGGTACAAGTAGTAATTCATTGTTAGACGAGTGACAATCTAATATATCACCCTGCTTATTGAATACAAACATCACATCGGGAATGGTTGAAAGAATTGCCTTGTTGCGCTCGTTGCTCTCGTTCAGCTTATGCTCTGCTTTTTTCTGATCGGTAATATCGCGACCCACACCAATTATTGACTCAACATTACCATCTGCATCAAGAACGGATGTGTCGAGCCAAGCCAACCAGCGCCACTCGTTTTGAGCAAACACCCGCTGTTCTAAATAGCAATGGTGTGGCTCTTTGAAAAGGGCTTTCATTGCCTGCTTGGTACTCATCTGATCATCCTTATGTACAAGGGGCAAGAAGGACTTACCCAAGAGCTCTGCCTCGGTCTTTTCGAAGTATTTACAGTAGCTGGGGCTAACATACAGGAACTCGCCCTTGGGATTTACCTTAACCACCAAATCGTTCTGGTTTTCAACCAGCAAGCGGTACTTCTCTTCGCTTTCCTTTAAGCGATTTTGAATTTGCTTTTGCTCGCTGATATTTGTGATAATTCCTTGTAGACCAGCATAGGTGTTGTCTCGTATGATGGGTATATAATGAATAAGTGCAGCAAAAGTACTTCCATCCTTACGCAGCATGGTAAATTCTTGGCCAATACCGCTGTCGTTTGTGCTCGGTTGTACCAAATGTCTATCCTGAGGGGCTACAGTGTCTACAATAGAAAGTTTGCCTACCACTTCGTTGTAGGTGTAGCCAAACTCAACCTCGGCGTACTTGTTGATGTAGGTAAAAATTCCTCTTTCGTTGGTTTCCCAAACGGTTTGGGGTAATAGGTTAACCAGTCGCTTAAACGTTGCCTGAACCTCGTGAAGTTCTTTCTTGGCATTCGCTTCAGGACTACTCAACTCTTCGAGACGTTTCCTAAGCAAATGGTTTTCCGATTCAAGCTGGGCAATTCGGCTATGTAGTTTGGTTATTTCCGAGCTATCAGACATTTAGCTAATTGTGTATTTGTACTTGAAAATCTGAATCCTAGTTATACTATGGCTAAAGTAATCAATATTAAACTGGAATTGTTCGCTCCCGTATCCTTTTTTTGTGATCATTAGTTTTTATTTGATTGCTACTGGTTTTGCAGGTCATTTTGCAGGACTCCTTTTTTGCTGCATTGAAACTATACTGCACAATGTGCCCAAACAAAAAAGTAGCCAGGGGTTACATCTGGCTACTTTTTTATATCCGTAGAAAACTTTACTTAAAAGCCTTTTCTGGTAGGCCATCGCCTGCAAGGCTCAATCGGCTAAAGTAGTCAGGGACTGGTTTGCCCAGCATGGCATCAACATACATACGCGCTAGCCCCATGCCCAGCATGAAGCCTTGTCCTCGAAGGCCAGTGAACAATCCGTGTTCGGGATCGATAAACATACGTGGCTCCACGTAGTATCCTGCCCAAACCGCTTGGTAACCTACCGAGCTAAGCTCTGGGATCCAGTTGGCAAAAACCTCTGACGCGATCTCCATAAAATCTTGTGAGTTTACCTTAAGATTTTTATCGGTCTCCCGTGGGTCAACTGCAGGAGATGCGCAGCCAATAATCTGGCCAGTTTCAGCCAGCTGCTGCCCGTATACCGCCACAAAACCCTTGTAGTTTCGCCTATCAATTAGCATGGGTAGCGGAGTGTTGTTAACGCCCATCCATGGCAGTCGGCGGGTAATGAAAGCTTGGTGCTTTACAGGGTAAATGCCGGTGTTAATGCCTAGCTGGCGTGAAAATTTATCGCCCGCTGGGCCGAGTGCGTTAACAAAATTCTCGGCGTGATACTCAATGTAATTCTTTTCATGATCGCGAACCAGCGCTATGTATCCATCGCCATTGCGGTGAACGCTAATGAGTTCGCAATCTTCCTTAACCACACCACCTTTTTCAATGCCAATCTTGCGAAGTAGGTCAACAACTTTACCGGGCGTTGCTTGCCAGCAGTTGCTTGTAACAAGTGCAGCCTTGTATGTGTCTATCGCGGGGTTGAAGTAGGGCGATATTTCTTTTCGGAAATCCTTTGGCTCAACCATTCGCGCTTCGCTCCAGGCTCTTGATGCATCAAGGGCTTGGTAGGTGGCCTCGTCGTGCGCAAAGCTCACGTAGTTTATGGTGCGATAGTCGATATTGCTAACCTGTTGAAGATCCTTAAATATTTGGTGATTTTCGGCTGCAATTTGAGATATTTCGGGAAGCGAGAAGGCTGTACGGCCCCCAGCGATATTACGCCAGCTGGCTCCCCTTCCGTAGTTCAGCAGCACAGGGCTAAGGCCAGCCTCGGCCATGTAGCGGAATAGCGCGCTACCACCAATTCCTCCTCCTGCCACAAGGTTTTTCACCTTTTCAACCTGGTTTTTCTTGCCGTTAATGCCAGTGATGTATGTTTCCGGAACATCCTTGGGGTAAAGCTCGCCAATGCTCACCTGATTGCTTAGCGGACCGCGTGGGGTTGCATCGCCCACAATCTGAATGCCCTTGGGAATAAGGGCCGTTTTAAGACGTTTAATGCATCGCTTGCCACGGCATGCTCCCATACCTAGGCGAGTGGTGTGCTTCACCTCATCTACCGAAATAAACTTACGGTTTCCTATGGTTTCAATCACTTCGTCGAGGGTTACATCGTCGCAATGGCAAACGTATGTTTTTACCTCGGGCTTATACTCAATGGGTTTTATTTGTAGCGGCGTGGGGAACTTATCCTTAACAATAAACCCTCTTACCTTTAGCAGTTCGTCTTTATGTACGTCCTTACTTTTTACCCTGGCAATATTGGTTTTGTTGGGTTTGCGAAGTATCTTCTCAATAACCCCTTCGCCCACTTTTTGGCCGTTATTGTCAACTAGGAATACCTCGCTTCCCTCGGCTGCCTCGTACTCAATGGGGAGGAATAGCCAATCCTTTCCGTAGTGATACCCAAAGATTGCAAGGCCAGGGCATTGGTAAACGCAGTCCATACAGCCAATGCACTTGTCGAAATTGATGTGAGGCACGGTGCTGGTGGATGTTTTGGTAATGGCGCCGTGTGGGCAAGCAAACTCGCAGGGGTTGCAGGCAAATCCGTACAGGCAGTCAATCTGCACAAAGGGTTTCTTCTCCTTGCGCTCGTTGGTTGGCAGGAAAGGCTCCTCGATAACCCTTACGGGGTGTTGCTGGCTGTCGATGTACTCCTTGCTAACGGACAGGAATGTGTCGTAGTTAAAACGTTCACCCATCTCCTGTAAAATCTCGTAGGCCACTTGCTTTCCGCGTAGCACAGCGCTAGTTCCTTCGCCAATACGAATGGCATCGCCTGCTCCATAGCAAAAGCGTCCAAATATCTCATTCCCCTTGATCAGCAGCTGGTCGTCGGGTACGAGTCCTGTACAAATATTTATGGCATCAATTCCTTCAATAACCTGCTCTGTTCCTGGGATTGCCTTGAAGTTTTCGCAATCGGCAACCACAGCGCCAACAACACCGGTTCTATCCTCGTTGGGCAGGGCTTTAATAAGGATTTTACCAAGCATAACAGGAATGCCTAAGCGCCTAACGCGGTTGGCCTGAACAGGGAAACCGCCTTCGCGGGGCATGGCCTCAATAATAGCTTTTACATTTGCACCGGCTTGCATAAGCTGGTAGCTGGTTAGGTAGCCAATATTCCCAGCGCCAACGGTAAGTACGTTCTTGCCTAGTAGGGTGAACTCCTGGTTCATCATCTTTTGAACCACGGCAGCGGTGTAAACCCCAGGCACATCGTCGTTCTCGAAGGTAGGCATAAAGGGTACTGCACCTGTTGCAACAACCATATGGTCGGCTTCAACGTAGTAAATCTCGTCGGTTTTGATATTTTTCACCGCAATACGTTTCCCCTCCAGTATATCCCACACCGTGCTGTCGAGGAATATTCCCTCTTGGTTTTTGCCAGCAAGAGTTCTGGCGATATCGAAGCCACGCATTCCGCCAAACTTCTTCTCTTTTTCAAAGAAAAAGAATTGGTGAGTTTGCATATTGAACTGGCCGCCAATGGTTGAGTTATTGTCAATCACAATATTTTCGATCCCATGCTCAAGCAGCACCTCGCGGGTGGCCAATCCGGCAGGGCCAGCACCTATAATTGCCACGGTGGTTTTATATACCTTGGTAGATTGCTTCTTGTTGGGTGCTTTAACCGATGGTGTATGCTCGGTAGGTATTTCGGCAACCTCCTTGATATTGTCAACCGTGGTGATGCAAATTCGCTTAATCTGCCCATCCACCAGCATCTCGCAGGCTCCACACTTTCCAATTCCACACTCCAGGCTACGCTCGCGGTTGTCGAGGCTATGGCTATGAACTGGAAAACCGGCTTGATGCAGTGCTGCTGCTATGGTAAATCCCTTTTCACCCTCAACTATTTTTCCCTGAAACTTAAACTTTACTTTCTCAGGATTTGGTACGTCGAGGATTGGATGCTTACTAATCTTTTGCATAGTAGTATATTTTAATATGGATATAGATTCAGTAATTATGCTTGCGAAGTTACTTTTCCCTTGCATCACGTAAAATGATGTTTGTCAGTGTTGATGAAATTCATGTTCTTAGGTAATTGTTATGTTTTTACTCCTGCTTGGATGGTTTCCCTAATTATGGTGTGGGGGATATATTGACTAGTTGGGCGTCATACTATATGCGGCGAGGCATAACTTAAAACCGAAATAAATTGTAACTTTGTAAATGAAAACTATTTGATAGTATAATGGATGATTACAGAACCATAGAAATTAGGTCAGCAGAGAAACATGGGGCTATTGCTAATGCAACAAAGAAATCAATTGGTGATTTTTTGTTGAATAATGACTTAAAAAAGCCAGTTAATGTTAAGAGTAATAATATTTCAAAAAATAATTATTCGCCAAATATAATATCCGCAAAAAGGTTAATTAAATGGCTTCAACAGGATGGTAATGAATTGTACTTCATATTTGTTGATTACAAAAAAACGGATAAAGGTTTAGAAGTTATAAGTGACTCTGGATTAGTTCCTGTTCAGCATTTAAGTTGGGACTGCTTAACAATAGAAGCACAAGGTTGGGGAGTTATTCAAATGTCAGGTTCTTTAAAAATTGATAAAACACAAGACTTAAGAGGTTTTTTTCGTGGCATGAAGAAGGCATACGAAAGGTATATTGATAAGGAAACACAAAAAATGGCTAAGATTAGAGAGATGATTAAAGATTTCTGAGCATGACCTATTTTGAAGCACATATTACCAAACAGACTGTTGAGTTTTTTAAAAAAAACTTGAATGCACTTTCTAACTTTGAAAAAGTTAACTCTTTAATTAAAGAGGTATCAGGCATTAATTATTTTTTTAGCAATCAAGAAGAGTCATCTGAATTACTTAAGAATATTAAAGAATTTAATTCAATTGTTTCTGAGCCAGATAGAAGAGAATATGGGGATTTTCAAACAAATAGTGAATTATCAGAATTAGTGTCAAAATATGTTCTGTTAAAACGCAATGATTTTGAATTTTTGTTAGAGCCAACTTGTGGGAAAGGAAATTTTATTCTTGCTTCATTAAAAACATTTAAATCTCTAAAAAAAATAGTAGGTGTAGAAATCTATAAACCATATGTATGGGAGACAAAATTTAAAATTCTTGATTATTTTATAACACATCAGGCCATTTCAAAACCTGAGATTAATATAATTCATGGTAATGCTTTCGAATATTCTTACGAGAATTTAGCAATAGAAACAGAGAGTCTTAAAACTCTTGTTATTGGTAATCCTCCTTGGGTCACAAATTCAGAATTAGGTTCAATTAATTCAAAAAACTTACCAGAAAAGTCAAACTTTAAAAAACACAGCGGGCTTGAAGCTATTACCGGAAAGGGGAATTTTGATATTGGAGAAACAATTTCTCTTACGATGATTAGTTGTTTTCAAAATCACGAGGGTATGTTTGCTTTTCTGATTAAAAATTCAGTCATTAAAAATCTGATTTATGAACAAAAAATCAATGGGTTTAATATTAACCAATCAGAAAAACTAAATATTGATTCAAAAAAGGAATTTAATGTTTCTGTAAATGCAAGCTTATTCCTAACAAACTTTAACAATTCGCCTGATTTCATCTGTAAAGAATTTGATTTTTACAACAGAAGTTATATTACAACTTTTGGTTGGTATAAAAACAATTTTGTTTATTCTGTAGAAGATTATGAGAAAACTAATAATATTGATGGCAAATCAAAATTCGTATGGCGTTCAGGTGTAAAACATGATTGTTCAAAAGTTATGGAATTAGAACAGGTCAATGGTCATTATATTAATTCTTTGGGAGAGCATGTTAACATTGAAAGCAATTTAGTTTACGGTTTATTAAAAAGTTCCGATTTAAAAGGGGGCAAAACAAATACTTATAGAAAGTCAACAATTATTACACAACATAAAATAGGTCAGGAAACAAAATATATTCAAGATAATTTTCCTCTTACATACAAATATTTGAATTCACATAAAGAACTTTTCTTACAACGAAAATCTTCAATTTACAAAGATAAACCAGAATTTTCAATCTTTGGTATTGGAGAGTACTCATTCACAAAATATAAAGTTGCTATTTCAGGTCTTTATAAGTCTACACACTTTACGCTTATCTACCCTGATGAATCAAAACCCATAATGCTTGATGACACTTGCTATTTTATTGGATTTAATCAATTAAAAAGGGCTCAAATAGC
>JAVERU010000166.1:0-5080 GCA_034006965.1 Tenuifilaceae bacterium | reverse complement strand
ATTGGCACCTAGGTGCTCCTGAGCCAGATTTGCAGCGTCTAACAGTATTCCTTTTGCCTTATCCCTTTGTCGGTGAGTATATATCCAGTATGAGTACTGATTGGCAACAAATAGATAGTCCTTAAAATTCAGCTGCTCAAGGTTTCGTTTTTGAATCAGGTCAAATTCTTCCTGAGCCTTTTTGTACTGCTGCTGGTTTACCAAGCGGTAGGGCACATACCATGCTATCGACAGGGGTTTCACGGTATTCGCCGAATACAACATCCGGTAGGCTTTGGGTGGAAGGCTTTAGTGCAACCAGTAGGGCTATGATTATTGTGAGAACCAATTTTTTAGTATACATCGCATCATATTTTAGTGTAGGCTTGGCAAAATATATTAATTGGGCTGAACGAGCAAAAAAAAAGCTACCAATTTTGGTAGCTTTTTTTGTAAAGTATTAATGTTAAGCGTTTAGCGAAATGCGCTTAAATGCTATAACCTTAAGGTCTGCATCAACACTCTTTAGGTATGATGAAATGGTCATCTTGCTGTCCTTAATGAAATCTTGGTTCATAAGAGTACTCTCTTTGTAGAACTTTTGAAGTTTACCCTGAGCAATCTTGTCAAGCATATTCTCTGGCTTACCCTCAAGGCGGGCCTGCTCGCGACCAATCTCAAACTCTTGCTGACGCACTTTTTCAGGTACATCATCCTTATCAATTGCAACTGGGTTCATGGCTGCAACCTGCATGGCCACATCTTTACCCACCTGCTCATCAAACCCAGTTTTGTTGAATGCAACGACACAAGCAAGCTTGTTGCCTGGGTGGATATATGGTACAACCACTTCACCTTCGATCAATTCATAGTACGAAAGCTCGAACTTTTCGCCAGTAATACCTGACTGGTCTAATACTAGGTCGCCAATTGCACGGCCATCTATTGTAAGGGCTTTAAGAGCCTCTAGGTCGGCAGGCTTGTTCTCAAGGGCAACCTTTAGAATTTTGTTGGTTAAGGCAATAAAGTCTTCGTTCTTGGCCACAAAGTCGGTTTCGCAGTTAAGTGCAACAATAGCACCTATCTTCTTGTCGGCTGAGGTTGCAGCAAGGGCAGCACCTTCACTGGCTTCACGGTCGGCGCGTTTGTTAGCAATTGCCTTACCACGCTCTCGGATAAGCTCAATGGCTTTGTCAATGTCGCCATTTGACTCTTGAAGTGCTTTTTTGCAATCCATCATACCAGCTCCGGTTAGCTTACGGAGTTTGGCTATATCGGCTGTTTTTACTTCAGACATTGTTTTTCTGTTTTATAGAATATTCAACTAATTACTCTTTAACTGACTCGCCTTCTTGTAATTCTTCACGAGGTTTTTCTTCCTCAGCAGGGGCGGTTTTAGCCTTGGCTGGTTTTGCGGTCTTTCTGGCCCTTGTGCGGATTGGCTTTTCATCAGCGCTATCGCTATCGGTGTCAGGGGTTTCTTTGTCCTTTTCGTTCTTACGCTCATCTAAACCTTCTTGTATTGCCTTCACCATGGTGTCTACAATAAGCGAAATTGATTTAGATGCATCGTCGTTGGCGGGTATTACAAAGTCAATTGGAGTAGGATCACAGCAGGTATCAACCATTGCGAATACCGGTATGTTAAGCTTTTTTGCCTCGTTAACGGCGATGTACTCTTTCTGAACATCAATTACGAAAAGGGCGGCGGGTAGCCTATTTAGGTCGGCAATTGAGCCTAAGTTCTTCTCAAGCTTTGCGCGCTGACGAGTAATTTGCAGCTTTTCGCGCTTCGATAGGTTCGTTAAGGTTCCCTCAGCAAACATCTTGTCAATGGAAGTCATCTTTTTTACCGCTTTGCGAATGGTGGGGAAGTTTGTAAGCATTCCGCCGGGCCAGCGCTCAGTTACGTAAGGCATATTAACCGCTTTCACCTTATCGGCAACAATCTCTTTGGCTTGCTTCTTGGTGGCAACAAAAAGTACTTTGCGCCCCGATTTGGCAATCTGCTTGATTGCAGCGGCAGCCTCATCAATTTTTACTGCGGTTTTCTGAAGGTCGATGATGTGAATTCCATTGCGCTCCATGAAGATGTATGGAGCCATTTTGGGGTTCCACTTGCGCTTTAGGTGGCCAAAGTGTACACCTGCGTCAAGCAATTCTTTGAAATCTGTTCTTGGCATTTTCGTTTGATTAAAATTTTACTAAAAAGTGGCAATTGCTTGGTAGTTTCACGTACGAAAGTCCTAGCAATTTACAGCTCAAGGCTGTTGCCAAAACATTAAAAAATAAGCGATTAACGCTTGCTGAACTGGAATTTCTTCCTTGCCTTGGGTTGACCTGGCTTCTTACGCTCTACTTCGCGTGGGTCGCGGGTCATAAATCCGTTGGCCTTAAGGGTAGGCTTGTGCTCGGCGTTAACCTCTACCAGTGCGCGGGCAATACCTAGACGAAGCGCCTCGGCTTGTCCTTTTACTCCACCGCCATCAAGGTTTGCTTTTACATCATAATCCCCTAATAAGTTAAGCACATCTAAAGGTTGCTTTACCACGTACTGCATAAGCACCGATGGGAAGTAGTCCTTAATGTCCTTTCCGTTGATTGTGATGTTGCCTTTGCCTTCCTGAAGATAAACACGTGCTACAGCGCTCTTTCTTCTACCCGTTGCATTAATTACCTGCATAGCTGTTACTTAATTGAGTTTAACTTAATTTCCTTAGGTTTCTGAGCTTCATGGCTATGCTCAGATCCGGCGTACACGTAAAGATTCCCATAGATTTTTGAGCCCAAACGATTCTTGGGAAGCATTCCCTTAACGGCGTGCTCAATAATGGCAGTGGGCTTACGTTTTAGCCAATCCTTTGGCGTTGCGCTGCGCTTACCTCCTGGGTAGCCAGTGTAATGGTAGTAAAGCTTATCATCCATCTTGTTGCCGGTTAGGCGTACCTTCTCCGCATTGATGATGATTACATTGTCCCCACAATCTACGTGAGGGGTGAAGCTGGGCTTGTGCTTGCCCCGCAGAAGTTTCGCAACTTCGCTGGCCAATCGCCCTAACACTTCGTTGGTAGCATCAACCACAAACCACTCTTTTGTGACCGTGGCATCGTTGGCCGATACTGTTTTGTAACTTAGTGTGTTCACGTTTTAAACTCCTCTGTTTTAAGTTAATACCTGTTAATTATCCGTGATCCAAACGGCAATAATAAGCGGGTTGCAAAAATACAGCTAATTATTTAATCTACAAGGCAAACAATTAATTAATTTTTAATCAACAGTTTTATACTTTTGTTCCTTCCGTTTTCGGTTGTGGTTTTTGCACCCACATGTCTCCATATAATGAAGTAGTAGCTTGTATTTAGGTGGGTTGTTGTATGCAGCGTTTCTCGAAAGAATTTTATTGCCGCGATGTGTTAGATGTAGCTCCCGAGATGCTAGGTCAGCGCTTGGTGCGGCGTTATTCAAATGGACTGGTTGAAAAGTATATTGTGACAGAGGTTGAGGCCTACAGAGGGTGCGAGGATTTGGCTTGCCATGCTAGCAAGGGCAAAACAGCACGAACAGAAATAATGTATTCTGAGGGAGGTCGTGCCTACGTCTACCTGATATATGGTATGCACTGGATGCTGAATGTGGTGACGGGAGACAAAAATCATCCTCAGGCGGTATTGATTAGAGCTGTAAAAGGATGCTATGGCCCGGGTAGGTTGACGCGTAGGCTTAGAATAGATAAGAGCTTCTATGGAGAAGATTTTACCACGTCCCAAAGGATATGGTTCGAGCCAACGGGACGAACTCCCGCCATCAAAGCAGGCCCCCGCATAGGTGTTGATTATGCGGGGGAGTATTGGGCTTCAATCCCTTGGCGATTTTGGGCTGATATAGATTAGGTGCTAAAAACTAAGCTCTCCTGCTTCAACCTTGGCAACATTCTCCTTTAGCATTTTCCAGGTTGCTTCGTCCATCTTTGGGCCAATCACTTCGATTACTTTCCCCGATAGCACTGCGCCAATCCTTCCGCAGGTGTCGAGGGGCAAATTTTTTGAAAGTCCATACAGAAATCCCGAAGCGTATAGGTCGCCAGCGCCGGTGGTATCAATTGAATTGGCTTTAACAACCCCTACACGGTACTTATCGTTTCCTTTCTTGATGAAGGAACCCTTTGCCCCAATTTTTACAACGGCAATTTCAGCAATTTCGGCAAGAGCATCGAGAGCCTCTTCGGGCGATTTTTGGGTAAAGGCTTTGGCCTCCTCTTCGTTGGCAAAGACAATGTCTACATACTCCTTTACCATCCGCTGTAGAAATTCAAGGTTCGATTCCACCACGTTGTAGCTGGCCAGGTCAAGGGATACTTTTAAACCGGATGATTTAGCTACCTGAAGGGCTTTCTCAATAAGGCTATGGTTTTGCACTAGGTACCCTTCGATATGGAAAAAGTCGTACCCATTAAAGGTGTCAGGCTTAATGTCGTCCGCTGTCATCTCAATAGCTGCGCCTAGATTCACTGCAAAGGTTCTTTCTGAATCGGGTGAGACAAGGGCTAAGGCTGTTCCTGTAGCGGCCACCCCCTGTAGTAGTTTGGGGTTTATACCCGCTTTTTGCATATCGTTTCGGAAGAATTTGCCCAACTCATCGCCACCCACTTTTCCCACAAATGCTGTTTCTACTCCAAGGTTAGCCAACCCATTAATGGTGTTCGCTGCGCTGCCCCCTGATGCCAATGTTTGTTTCAGCCCTTTGGTTTGCTCAAGAGCTCTAGCAATGGTTTCCTCATTCACAATTTGCATGCTCCCTTTGGGTAGGTTTAGCTTGTCAAGCAAGCTATCGCTCTCAAGGCTGGTCATGATGTCAACCAGCGCATTTCCTATTCCGAATATTTTCACAATTCAAAGTTTTTGTATGATGTGCAAAGTTAACTATAAATGCTGATATGCATGCTATTTGATTCCGGTGATCGATCCGACTAAAATTTGGGTGTACGACAAATTTCCTTATAGTATAAGTATTTGATATTAATCGATTTGTTTTGTTAATTTGACAAACCTTAAAATTTGACAAAATGGATGCAACTAAATTAGACCATATTTTTGAAGAATTT
>JAVERU010000165.1:0-5135 GCA_034006965.1 Tenuifilaceae bacterium | reverse complement strand
TCGGCATTGCCTAACCAGCTAAAGATGTAGTCAATGCCGCTCAGGTCCTCTTTCTCAAGCCTAGCCGACACCTCGCGCGAGAAATGGGTGAGGATAACCAATGGGGTTTTGGGTAACCTTTTTTTTATCTGTTTAGCCAAATCGAAGGTGTCCACATCGCCCACGTTGAGCATGGAGATAATGAGATCGATCTGCTCATCGCTATTAATTACCTCAAGCGCCTCGCGTGCCGAGTGAACCTGAATAAAGCTTGGTGGATACCTAAGGCTAAGCGATACGTACTCGTTGAATATCTGCTCATCGATTCGTCCATCCTCCTCGAGCATAAACGCATCGTAATGGCTACAGATTAGCAAAACCCTATAAATCCGTTGTTGCATTAGCCGATCGAATGCCGTTTCTGAGAAATCGAGGGTGAAGGCAGTTTGGTATTCCTGTAGGGTTTGCATTGTTGTCTTTATTGAGGTATTCCCAAATATAGTAGTTTGCTCAATGTAGTAGTTTACTCAGTTGGTAATTAGCATCAAAATATAGCAAATTTTTTTGCAACTACTCAATAATTTCTCTAATGGGTTTGCCCGTGGCACCGCTTGGCCAGCCAATACCCATAAGGGTAGAGATGGTAGGCGCAATGTCCGACATATCAACGGGTGTAAGCACTTGCTTGCGTTTCATCTTCCATCCATACCACATAAGCGGCACGTGGGTATCGTAGTTGTAGGGCGAGTTGGCCGATGTGATGTTTCCGCTTCGTTCAACCCAACCAGGTTCAAGGTTGATAATTACATCGCCCGAGCGGCGCTGGTTAAAGCTGTTCTGAAACTTTTCGAATAGCCCGCTAGTAAAGTTGCTCGACTGCAAGTTGTAGGCAGTTACGGCATTGGCAACGCCGGTAAATTGTAGCATAAATAAGCTTACCCTATCCTGAAAATCGCGGAGCGATATGTTGGAGTCCTCAATAAGCCTTCGGTTTAGGTATATCTGTTTTTCTTGATAACCAAGCACCCAGTTTGCCGTGCCGTACACCACGTTTAGGTAGCTGCTTAGCAGCATAGTGGCCTTCTCGGGCTCAAAATACCCACCCGGAATTTTCGATTTCTCTAGGTGCTCGGGAGTTGCCCCAACCCCTTGGTCGGAGGTGATCACCAACAGGTAGTTGTGCCGACCAATCTCGTTGTTTAGGAACGCAATAAAATGTTCCAGCTCCCTATCGAGCCGCAGAAATGCATCCTCGGTTTCGATGGCATGGGGGCCATACTTTTGCCCAATTGCGCGGGTAGGCGTAAAGGTTACCGATAGGTAATCGGTGTTTTCATCTTTGCCCAGCTCCTCGCCAAGTATGGCAGCTATAACCATATCCTTTGTAAAGGAGTTTCCGTATGGGTTTTCGAATAGCGGTGAGTAATCCTTTATGGGCTTTTTAAAGTGCTGCACCACTCCATGCATCATTCGTGATAGTTTGGCTGTGATACGCATCAAAGCATTGGGATCTTTCACTGTGGCAGTATCAGCCTCAAAGTAGCTTTCCAGGGGGTTTAACAAGTTCCAGTCGCGTTTAAGATAAAGCTCACCAAAACCCTTAACGTTTAGCGAATCTACCCAGGCGGGTAGGCTATCGATATAATGCGTGTTGCTAATCCAAATACCCCTCTCTTTATCGAGCCAGTAGGCTGCGTTGGCATTATGCCCGCTGGAAATTATGGCCGATGATGGTTCAAGCGAGATGCCAATAACCTTTGAGCGTGGGTTGATCATTCTAATTTCGTCTCCAATTGTGCTGGTGATTAGATTTTTAGGAGAATACATACCGTTAAAGTAGTTGCCGCCAACGGTGCGTACCTTTGGGTCGGCAATGGCATCTACCTCAGATGAGGTGAGAGGATCGAACCAGCGGTTCGATACGATCCCATGCACGCTTGGGTTGGTACCTGTGGCTATGGTTGCCAGCCCGGGGAGCGACTGAGTTAACAGGTAGTTATATCGGGCGTTTCGGCAGAAAGTCCCTTCGTTCATAATATGCTTGAATCCACCTTGGCTAAACTTGTTGGAGTATCGCTGAAGATAGTCGTAGCGCATTTGGCTAACCACAACTTGTACAATTAGTTTTGGCTGTTCCGGCGGGATGTTCGGCTGTGCGGTTGCGCAATTGGTTGATAGTAGAAACACAAAGAGAGCTAAAAAGCTAATGCGAGATGCGTTCATAACGAAATGCAGATTAGTATGTGGAAAAACAATGTCAGCTCCCACAAAAATAGAAAAAAATGGATGGCTTTTACGTGCTAACGGGGTGTTGGTGCAAAAAGAATTTTTTGGGTGTAGCTACGCCCGTTGAGGTTAAATTGCACTAGGTATATTCCGGCTGGTAGCGATGGGTTTGGGGTCCAGCTAAAGCGCTGAATCCCATTTGTAAGGTTTTGATTTGCGATGGTTGCAACCTTATGCCCCAGTAGGCTATGTACACTAACCTCGAGGGTTATGCTTTGCTTCAAGCTAACTTCGATATTTAGGCTATGTGAAAATGGGTTTGGCCACGCCCTAACTTCGGGGTAATCGTCTTTGTATGTTAATCCGAGGGGTGTAAGATTTATTTGCACCGTTTTGTTGGCGTCAACCTCAATTTCATCGTTATACTGGTTGTATTCCGTGTGCGTGATGAAAAAGCTATGGTTCCCTTCAAAAACCTCAACAAATGTGGTAGAGCCATATTCATCGGTTTGCTGGCTTTGACCATTGAGGGTGATAGTTGCATTTGGGATGAGCATATCGCCACTCAAAATCTCAAAGGTGATATCGTACTTCATTCTCTCTGTGAGCACCACATCATTGGTAACTATATCATGAATGCTGTTAAGGGTTATTGAATGGGTTTGTTCATGGTAGCCATCGGCTTGGTATGTAACCTCCCATGTTCCAATTTCAATGGGTCTAAAGTAGTTACCGTGTGCTGGGTTAGTAACCACAAACGAGCTGTCCCTATCGTGCCCTTCAATTGTTATTGTTGCTTCCAGCGGTTCGTTGTTGGTGTTGGTTACAACGCCTTGGATTCCTGTAAAGAGGAGCTCCATATAGCTTAGCATGGCCTCCTTATTGTAATCCCAATAGTTGGGCAAGTCATCGCTGGGAGGGCATTTGGTGTCCGATATTTCAAGAGTAATCTCACGGCAGTGGCGGTTGTAGTTCATGTAGTCCTGGCGACTGCCCGAGATTACATACCAATCGCCACCGTGCGCAATGCCATTCTCCCATCCGGTGAAGTAACCAGCGGGGCTATTGGCCTGAGCCAAGTCGGCATACTGGCGGCTTATGGTCCTAAACCAAGTATGGTCGGCATGCGGATTAGTTGAACTTTTCCAAGCATCCCAGGGAAAGTTGGCCAGCTCGATACCTCCATGAAAATTGGCCGACAGCACAAAGTTTCTTTCCTCAGCAAAATCCATCATGGCCAGCGTTTCGGGTTGATAAGGGCCATTGGGGTTTTCGCCAAGGCGAGGGTCGGGGAAATTTCGGTTTAAATCGTAGCTGTTTGCGTTGTAACGCCGCGATCCGGATACGGTACTGTTGCCGAAGTAGTATGAACCATCGGGGTTGGCATTGGGGTTTATGTAGATGGCAATGCTATTCATCAGGTTGGTAACCCTATCGTTGGTACCGTAGTTTGACAGCAGATAATCGATAAGCCTTAGCATTAGCACAAAACCAGTGGTTTCATCGCCATGCATGGTGCTGGTGTAAAAGAACTCAAGCTCGGGCTCATCGTTGAGTACGTTATCGGAGATTTTTACAACGTATAGCTTTCGCCCTTGCACCGTAGTCCCTATGCTATCGAGTTTGCAAAGGTTTGGGTAGTCCTCCTCGAAACGCTTCATCATTTCGCGGTAAACCTCGTAGGTTGGGTACCTGTCCCAGCTGGCCATATCCTCAATAGTGTTGGCCATTACAATACTTTTGGCGTTAATGCTGGGGTAGGGGAGAATATCTATGGCGTAGCCAAGCTTCTTAAATGTTTCAAACTCGACATTACTTGCGTATGCATAAATTGTATCACCAACAATTTTATCAATTGATACGGTTTGGGTGATAAGGGTGTTTACCCGATCTTTGTTGGGCTCAATAGCCCTAAAGTAGTAATCCTGCGCCCAAGCCATTGGGGTAGCTGTAATTAGGATAAATACAATGGCTAGCCGAATTTTCATACCGCAAGGGCTAAGGTTTTGTACTTTGGGTTAAGAGTTACCCTTTTCTCTTTACAAGTAGGGTGCCAAGGTATATAATAAACGCCACAAGGAAAACCAATGATATCCCTGTTAGAAATCCGCGGGCAAAATCGGTTAGGTTGGAGTTTTCGCCTCGGCCCCAAATTAGCACAAGGCTAAAGATGATAACGCCAATAATCCCTATGGTTGTGGCTATTTTTTGCATTTTTTGTTGATTTAGCTACACGTTGAATCGAATG
The DNA here is from genome assembly GCA_034006965.1 of Tenuifilaceae bacterium. Lineage (GTDB taxonomy): Bacteria > Bacteroidota > Bacteroidia > Bacteroidales > Tenuifilaceae > Perlabentimonas. Next base: position 682 of record JAVERU010000165.1, on the reverse strand, counting down.
TGAAGAATATCGCCATCGTCAACAATGTAGTTTTTCCCTTCGATGTTCAGCTTGCCCTTTTCTTTACAGGCTTGCTCAGAGCCAAGGGTAACAAAATCGTTATACTTCATCACCTCGGCACGGATAAAGCCACGCTCCAGATCGCTATGGATGACACCAGCGGCTTGTGGTGCTGTGGCTCCACGCTTAATGGTCCAGGCGCGAATTTCTTTTGGCCCTACGGTGAAGAAGGTCTCCAGCTGAAGGAGCGAGTAAGCTGCGCGGATTAGCTTGTTTACGCCGGGTTCCTGTAGCCCAACATCCGAAAGGAAAGCCATTCTGTCCTCCATACTTTCTAATTCAGCAATCTCGGCCTCCATGGCGCCAGCAATAATAAGTATTTCGGTATTCTCTCCCTTTAAAAACTCTTTCACCTGCTCAACGTACTTATTGCCATTCACAGCTGAGCCTTCGTCAACATTACAAACGTAGATTACGGGTTTGGTCGAAAGCAGGAATATGTCGGCGATGTATCGTTTATCGTCATCGCTTACAGGGGCGGTTGCCGCATTTTGGAACGACTCCAGATGATCTTTATATACCTTTAGCACCTCGATACCCTTTTTTGCATCCTTATCGCCCGATTTGACTAGCTTTTCGAGGCGCTGAATCTTCTTCTCAACCGACTCCAAGTCCTTAATTT
>JAVERU010000164.1:0-5304 GCA_034006965.1 Tenuifilaceae bacterium | reverse complement strand
CCTGCCAAACCAAAACTTCATCATTCATCATTCGATGTTCAGCGTTCGATGTTCAAAGAAATAATGAACACTGAATAATGAGTACCGAATAGCGAAGTAGCGGGAAAGTAGTTGACCAAACAAAAAAATGGGAACGGCCCCTGCCAAACCAAAACTTCATCATTCATCATTCGATGTTCAGCGTTCGATGTTCAAAGAAATAATGAACACTGAATAATGAGTACCGAATAGCGAAGTAGCGGGAAAGTAGTTGACCAAACAAAAAATGGGAACGGCCCCTGCCAAACCAAAACTTCATCATTCATCATTCATCATTCGATGTTCGGTGTTCGATATTCGATATTCGATATTTAATGAAGCATAACCAATTAACAAAAACGTAAAACTATGGAAATAAAGGTTCTCGGTCCCGGCTGCCCAAAGTGTAAAACACTTGAACAGGCCACACAAAATGCGGTTAGCGAACTTGGCATTGAGGCCAACATTAGCAAAATTGAAGACATTGTACAAATTATGAACTACGGTGTGATGCGCACCCCTGCGCTGGTAATTGATGAGAAGGTTATCTTTTCGGGCAAAGTACCCAGCGTTAGCGAGCTAAAGGAGATCATCACAAAAAACAATTCATAAACTTCCAAACAAATTAAACCATGAGAAGAGTTGCACTATTTCTTTCAATTGCCTCATTGGCAATGATTATGATGAGCTGCGGAGGCTCAACCGAAAAAAAATCTACAGAAACAGCAAAGACTGAGGTTACCGAAACGGCAAAGGTTATGGTTTACTACTTCCACAGCAAGCAGCGTTGTAAAACCTGTCTGGCCATTCAGGATGTGGCAGCGCAAACAATTGCCGAAAATTTTGCTGAAAATGCAGATGTAAAATTCCTTGAGCTCGACTATACTGAAAAAGCCAACGAGGCCATTTCCACAAAGTACGAGATTGCAGGAAGCAGTCTGATTATTGTTTCGGGTAACGAACACGTAAACCTAACCAGCGCTGCATTTGCAAATGCCGTTAGAAATCCCGACGTGCTAAAGGAAACTATTAGTAACGAGGTAAACAATCGCTTGTAGCCTATGGAGTTTTTACAAAATCTTGTTGACAACTCCCAATTCCCTATACTTACAGCCTTTGCGTTGGGGTTAATGACTGCCATTAGCCCCTGCCCATTGGCTACTAATATCTCGGCCATTGGGTTTATTGGCAAGGATGTGCATAACAGAAGGAGGGTATTTATAAATGGGATAATATATACTCTTGGGCGCGCCATTAGCTACACTGTGCTTGGGGTAATTCTGATACTAATCCTAAGGCAGGGCTCAAGTATCTTTAAAATTCAACGAGTCATAAGCACCTATGGCGAAATGTTTATTGGCCCACTACTCATTGTAATAGGGGTGTTTATGCTCGATCTTATTAGAATAAACCTTAAGGGCTCGGGAAAACTCTCGGCTAAAGCCGAGGAAAAAGCCAGCGGGGGAAGTCACTGGGGAGCATTGCTTCTGGGTATTGTTTTTGCACTGGCCTTTTGTCCGTACAGCGGTGTGCTATTCTTTGGCGGACTTATACCCCTATCGGTTTCATCGGCCTCGGGTTACCTACTGCCCTTCGTTTTTGCCATAGCAACAGGGCTCCCGGTTATTATTTTTTCGTGGATACTGGCCTACAGCGTATCGAGCATTGGTTCGGTTTACAACAAGATAAAGACCTTTGAACTCTGGTTTCGCCGGGTAGTTGCCTTGGTGTTAATTGGGGTTGGAGTTTACTATACAATTGTTGTTTTTTCTTAGGACATTTCGCGCAAAGTTGCAATTAGTTATAAACTACAATAATTTCATAATTATAGCTTTGCGTTCTTGGCGACTTGGCGAGAACAATAAAACAGTTTTAACAAATTTTCATATGGATATTAAAAAAGAACTTCAAATCCTATTCTGGATTGTATTTTTCTTTGCGCTGGCATTCTTTATGCCCATCGAAAGCACAACGTTCCGCACAGCGGTGGATGCTACCCTTGATTTAACCAAGTGGTATGCACAGGAGCATGTGGTGTTATGCCTACTCCCCGCATTTTTTATTGCAGGTGTAATCTCGGTATTTGTAAGTCAGGGTGCTGTTCTTAAATACTTTGGTGCAAATGCCAAAAAGTGGGTGGCATACACAGTTGCCTCGGTTTCGGGAACCATTCTGGCTGTATGTAGCTGTACAATTCTGCCTCTTTTCTCAAGCATCCATAAGCGTGGTGCAGGCTTAGGACCTGCCGTGGCTTTTCTATATTCTGGTCCAGCCATCAACATTTTGGCAATCATTCTAACCGCTCGTATTTTAGGTTTTGAGATGGGCGTTGCGCGAATTATTGGCGCTGTGGTATTTGCCATTGTTATTGGTAGCATCATGTCGCTAATTTACCGTAAGGAGGAAAAAGCCAAGAAGGAGGAGCAGATGAACATTCAAATGCCTCCCGAAACTCGCCCCATGTGGCAAACATCCTTTCATTTCTTTATCCTTGTGCTAATTCTTGTTTTTGCCAACTGGGGAAAACCTGCAGCTGATGAAACCAGCGGCGCCTGGTATTTTATATGGAGCAATAAGTGGTACATCACCAGCATTTTCGGGTTAGGCTTGGTTTACTCGCTTATAAAGATTTTGAAGATTAAGTGGTGGTGGGTAATATCAGCAGCCGTTGCCACTGGCGTATCGGGTGTGCTTGCTTCAACATACATTGGTGGACCACTAAGCCCACTTGTTCCAATGCTAGTTGCCATTACCGGGCTAAGCATTATTACGCTACAAAAAGACGATGAGAATAAGGAATGGACGCTGGCCAGCTGGGACTTTGCCAAGCAGATCATGCCATTGCTGGCATTGGGTGTTATTGTTGCTGGTTTTCTGCTGGGTTCAACTCACGATGAGACCAATATCCCAGGCATCATTCCAAGCCATTGGATATCGAACCTAGTTGGAGGTAACTCCATCTTTGCTAACTTTTTTGCCTCCATAGTTGGCGCGTTTATGTACTTTGCCACGCTAACGGAGGTGCCAATAATTCAAGGGCTAATCGCATCGGGAATGGGCAAGGGCCCTGCGCTTGCGCTACTTTTGGCCGGCCCATCGCTCTCGTTGCCCAACCTGCTGGTAATCCGTGGTGTTATGGGTACTAAAAAAACTATGGTTTACCTAGTGCTGGTTGTAATTATGGCCACCATTAGCGGGCTAATTTTTGGAGCGTTGTAATACACACATACATTAACATCCTCTTCTTATCAGGATAAAAAAGGCACTTAGATCAAATTCTAAGTGTCTCTTTTTTTGAAAGTAGCTATAAACATATCGCTTCCCCTTCTGCTCTCATCGATGGCAATGGGGCAAACCGTAACCGAGGTTACATCATACGAAGTTAAACCGATGATAGAAAAACGCAGCAAGCGCCGCTAGGTGATAGTTGATGGCCTTAGCACCTTAATGTTTAACGCTGGGCATATTGCCAATGCTGTAAACATTTATGCATTCAGCAACGAGGCAAGCAATGAGATGGGGTTGTCAAAGGCTGAGGGTGAGCAGTCGATGGCAGCAACCCTAAACACCTGCTTCTATTAAGGGTTAACCCCCGAGAAGGTGAATGACCTTATCCATGTAAAGCTCATCAGCGAGCATGAAGAAAGTATTAGTGAATATATAGCGATAAACTCCTTTCGCTTTTCCAAAAGATCAAGCCATAATTAAGCGTTTAAGCCACGCTATACTATCAAGTGAATTCGACCTAAGAAATTCAACGTCTTTTTGATCTTCTTAGGTCGAATATTTCTTGCTAACTTATCATCCTAGATTTTAACTATCTTTGCACCCACTGGCTATGGAGCAAACCATAAACCGCATACATGCTAGTGGCCCCTGCAACAATCAATATTTACAATAAATGCTTCGTTTAATACTAATTGTTGGAACTGGCGGATTTATAGGAACCGTTGGCCGCTTTCTGCTCTCGCGCCTAATTCACGCCAATACTCTCACCTCGTTCCCTCTGGGAACATTCACCGTAAACATCATCGGCTGCTTGCTAATTGGGATTATCTACGGGGTATCGGGCAGGAGTAATATCATTAGCCCCGATCTGCGGCTATTCCTTACCGTGGGCTTTTGCGGCGGATTCACCTCTTTCTCAACTTTTAGCAGCGAAAATATCTTTCTATTAAGGGATGGTAACTTTATGCTATTTGCTCTATACACCAGCCTTAGCGTGTTTTTATGCCTTGGTGCTGTTTACCTAGGAAACCTTATTACTAAACTATACTAACCTATGGAAACCAAAAGAGAAGCCAAGCATTTGCGAATATTTATTAGCAATACCGATAAGTTTAGGTACTCACCCCTGTACGAGGTAATTGTATTTGCTGCCAAACGCTACGGGATGGCGGGCGTCACCGTACTCAAAGGGGTGATGGGGTACGGGTCGAGCAGCACGGTTAGGTCGATGAAGTTCTGGGAGGTTACCGAGAAATTGCCGTTGGTTATTGAGATAATTGACGAGGCCGATAAGGTGGAAAGCTTTGCCGAAACCATAATGCCCTACTTCGATAAGCTAAAGACGGGTTGCGTAATGACCATTGAAAAGGCTAATATCCTTCTTTACAAAACTGGACAAACGCATTAGGTAATAAAATTTGTTTTGGAAATGATTAAAATTGACATCCCCAACAGAGAGTCAATCCTAGCAGAGCATCTGGTGCTCGACTACAACGGAACCCTTGCCATCGACGGGCAGCTAATTGGTGGGGTAAATACTCTGCTCAACAAGCTGTCAGAGCATCTTTCGGTTCACGTTATTACTGCCGACACTTTTGGAACGGTTAAGGATACTTTTGCCAACACCAATATCAACATACAAATAATTGGCGACAAAGAGCAGGGCAGACAAAAGGCCGATTTTGTTGCCAGCCTAAATCCTCAATCGGTTGTGGCCATTGGTAACGGTGCCAACGATGCGCAAATGCTTAAGCTGGCGGCTCTGGGTATTGCTGTGGTCCAGCCAGAGGGTGTATCAACCCAATCACTGCTGAATGCCGATATTGTTTGCACAAGTATAGCCGATGCGCTGAATTTACTCCTGAACCCAAAACGTATTGTGGCAACCCTTCGGGTATAGGCATTAACAATACCCACGGCCAATCTGTTTCGGGTGTACGACAAATTTCCCATTTTCTTACGCGGCTTCTTTATTGTTGACAATAAGGCTTTTTACTTGATCCCAGTTGTTACTTTTTTTATAGGTTCTCAGGTTAGCCATTTGCTGCGCCCCTTTTA
>JAVERU010000017.1:0-34499 GCA_034006965.1 Tenuifilaceae bacterium | reverse complement strand
ATAAAAAAGCACGGCAGAAGGGATGTTAGTGTTTTTAAATGCGGGTTGGACTGTTTGTCAAAAGCTCTACTAACAGGATATAACAGCCTATCTTTCAGTGTTTATAAATTTTTGTCATGTACTTAGCGATTATTTATAATGATTTGTTACAGTTGTGATGCGTTCGGGAATGGCTTGACTGTAATCACGTAGGATGATTGGTCGGAGTTTATTCCTGAACGTTTTTTTATTATTTCAATTGAGCAAAGGATTTTACAATGTACACAAGAACAGAACTAGCAGCCCTTTACGGGGTAAGCCTTAACACTTTTGCAAAACGATTAAAAGCAATTGGTATTAAAGGCAGGGAAAGAGTAACCCAAAACAGCTAAGTTTGATAATTGAGGAACTAGGAATGTGGAACGACAAAGAGAGTAATTTTACAGTTTTTAAGCCCAAGACCTAAACACGCTATTTGTAGCCCAATAGCGTAAAAAGCGTTATAATAGCCTTTTTTAGGTACTAAAACAATGACTAAAAATGTTAAAAGCCTGATATTCTGCGCTTACAGTTGCCACAACTCGCAATTTTTTCACGTTGAACGCCCAAAAATTGAGGTTTTTGACACTGTTTTTTCACTTTTTGACCCTAAAACCACTAATTTTACAATTTAGTGAAATACGGCAAAAAAACGCACTATCAAGACTTTATGCGCTGTATATCTGTGTATTATAAGTATCCGATTTATGTATGTGCTTGTTATTCTGCTTGTTGTGTTACTCGGTTGCTTTATTGTGCTGTTTGTCAGGCGTATAGTAAAACACTAGCTTTTTCTATAAAAAGCAGCCAAAAAACCTGAATTTTGTATTTTAAAGGGTGGTTTGTTATGTAAATGGTTTTATATTTGTATATAAATATTGGCTTTTATCCTCGGCAGTAATTATAGTTGCCCTGTCACCGAAGAGCTGTTTTTAACGCCCTTTATCAGTTGCGTAGCCTTGGCGTAATTAGAACGCCATCTAACCAGTTGGTAAAGGGCTTTTTCTTACTCAAATGGAATCCAAAAAAATCACTATCATTATTGAACAGGGCGAAAACGGCTACTTAGTTAGGGCAAATAAAAGATTATCCAGCAGCCATTTGTAAGGATGTAGATAGTACCAACACCCTTTTTGCAACCAATTAGAAACTATTGCGCACATTATCACCTATTTACGATAATAGTTTGATTGAAAATAAGGCTAGTTTTTAGGCGCTATTTGATAGTTAAGGGCGTTAAATAGCGTTATTTTCAAGCGATTTTATCTCACGTTTAAGGAATTTTCCGTACTGATTTAGCATAAAGATGTAAAAATGCTCTAGGTTTTCTGTTTTTCGGGCTTTTTCCAATGCATCAATATACTTTAGCCTATCTTGCTTTAGTACAGTGCTTGGTGGTAAACCTAGGCGTATTTGTACATAGTTCATAAGTAGTCTGGCTGTTCGTCCGTTACCATCGCCAAAAGGGTGAATAGAAACCAGCTCGAAATGTGCTAAAAAGGCTAGTAAACATTTTTGCTCAAAGGTTTTTGCCCCTTTTATTGCGCTTTCCAAGTCCGCACAAAGTCTATTTACCATTGCTGGCACTTTTTTATAATCGGGGAATTGCCTTGTTCCTGCCCTTACGCTGCAAAGCCTATAATCACCCTGCGAAACATCAAAAGCACCCATAGCAACGTTTATAACGCCTCCAGTTCCTTTCATTACTTGGGCTGCAATGCCTTTAATTAATTCGGGTGTAACGGGTGTTTTCGTCCTTGCGTTTTGCTCAACGTAAACCAATGCTTTGTAATGGTCGTAAGCCATTAATTGATGTTCAAAGGGTTTGTTTTGCGCTGGTTTTCCGTACTCTAAAAGGTTTACAACTTGCCCCTCGGTTAGCGTACTGCCCTCAATGGCTGTTGAGTGGTGTGTAATGGCGTATGCTGTGTATAGCGAGTGGTTAATAGCCCCTTTGGTGAGGCTATTGTACCGTTTGATTAGTTGTTGTAGCTCTTTGAAGTTCATAACCATAAATTATAACACAAATGTAATGTAAATATAAAACTTATCGACCGTTAGCCATTCTTTAAAGAGTCAAGAACTCTTACTGCATTAAGTTTGGTTTTCGGAAGTATTTTTGCATAAATCTGTGTTGTTTTAATATCCTTATGTCCTAAAAGTTTGCTTACAGCTTCAATTGGAATTTCTCTATTTAAAAGCAAAGTAGCAAATGTGTGTCTTGAGCAATGGAATGAAATAGGTTTATTTATGCCTGCCAATGATGCAGCATCTTTTAAATACCTGTTCAACGGCTGATTGCTATAAACACTAAAAACATTATCTTCTCTAAACCCACAATTAGGAAGAAGAGCCAAAGCCCTATCGTTTAGAGGTATATCAATTTGCTCATTGCTTTTGTGCATAGTAAAACTTACCAACTTATAGACCTGCCCATCGCTGGTATCTTCAATGATATTTTTTTATGGCGAAGTGCTTTAACATCCCTATATCTCAAACCAGTATAACAACAAAACAAAAAAGGTTGTAAGGCTCTTTTTATAGTGGAGTGCGTATTTGGGTTTATAAAAAGGTTTTCTAAGCTTTTTAATTCATCTTCATTTAATGGCTCCCTTTCAGCATCCTTTGTGCTGTACTTGTACTCTTCTACAGGGTTAAACTTGCACAAACCTTGCTTAATAGCACGATTGTACATAGTTTTAAGCGTTTTTAAAACCCTCGCCCTGGTCGATTGGCTATTACCTCTTTTTTTAAATGGTCATCAAGTCTTTTAAGTGCATTATAATCAATGTAATCAAAGGGGAAATCCTTATTAAAATAGTCTTTTACCGCCTTTATCGTAGATTTTCGGGTCCTGTATGTTTCGTAAGAGCCTTTATGTGCATAGTCGTTTTCAATTTCGCTAAATGCAAGCTCAAAAAAACTATTTTTTAGGTTAGTGCTTATTCCTTTAAAATACTCGTCAAACCTTTCAAGTGTTAAGGTTTTACCCTCAATTTTATGGTTTAACACTATCTCTTGAACTCTTGCCAATTCCTTATCTCTTGCCAAGTTCTTTTTTAGATGCTGAACATCGCCCCTTTTACCCTCAAGGTGTTTTATATCCCAATACTTGAGGCTTACAGTAATACCAAGCGGAATTTTTTTGGTTTCCCTGTCAATAGTAACTCGTAAGTAAATAGGAAATGTTCCGTCTTTTCTTTCAAAATCGGAACGTATGTGGATTTGTGCTGTTGCGTTTTTCATCTTTTTAGTTTTTGGGAAACATTTGGGAAACATTTCGCCCAAAAACTATGAAAACTCGCCTTTTTCACTTAAACAAAAAAACAAGGTAAACCGCTTAAAATCCTTTTTGCGTTTAACCTTGTTTAATCATTCATTAACCGACTTGACTCGATTTTGTTGACCTACAAGGACTCGAACCTTGACTGACAGAACCAAAATCTGCTGTGCTACCATTACACCATAGGTCAATACCAAAAATTGCTTTTCCGCAAAAGCGTGGCAAATATAAAAGCTTTTTTTGGAGTGACAAAAACTTTTTTCTAAAAAATCTCAACTACTGCTTAACCAGTCTATTGTCTTTCATAACCCAAGTGTTCCCCACCATCTCATCGGGCCAGCACGAGCAATACTCTTGGTCACTGCTAAGTATGTTCTCGAGATTATGCTCGATGTAAATAGCCTTGCCATCGGGAACGTATACTGTTACTTCAACCTCTTGTACCCTCCATTTCTGGTTGTAGGGAATGTAAAAGTATGGGCTTAGCACAAGCCTATCGCCCACCAGGGTGTACTCCAGCTTAACTGCATCGGCACTGCTCTTGGCCGTTTGGCGTGAGGCTCCACGCGATTTTTTTACAACCGACATTTCAAAACTATCGCTCTCGCTTTTGGCAATGTATAGCTTGGGCTTTCCGATAATTTTTGTAAATCCACCGCTGTAAGCAACAGAATAGTCATCTATCCTAACTATCTGTTCGGGGTTATAGTCGCCATAGTCAAAATCTTCGTCGCCAACTAGCCTTAACGTTGTTGCTGTGGCATCGGCAAGCGAAAGTTCAAACCGCTCCGTTACGCTCTCGCGTATGGTGAAGCTACGTACCTGCAGAAAGGTAACCGAGGCAAGCAAGAGAACTGCTAAAATCCAAACGCTAGCAGAGGTTACGAAGATCACCGACCCCCTAACGCTAAACCTAAACACCATGCGTAGCCCCAAGAAAATTAGCGATAGGAATGGGATAAAAACTATCAGAAATACAGGGACAATCACCCAAAGGGTCGACCCCAGATCGAAAGTTGTAGCTAGCAGCTGCCCAATGGTTAACCCGCTGTGGTTAGGAAGCAAAGCAACCACAATATCGCCCATGAACAGCGAAAGCACCGAGGCCATTATACCCAACAGCCCAATGCCTATAAAAGCCACAGCGACAATAGCCCTAAAAACCTTTGCTATCACTACCAAAACGCTACCCAACGAAACGAAAGCTCGACCCAAAGCGCTTAAAAAACGTTCCATTGCACCTGCAAATTTGTTCCTGTTCATATTACTACGCACCTTTTCAAATTCATTCTTAATATTTTTCTCCAAATTCGATATGTTTACCTCTTCGCCCCGCATCTCCATACGCTGACGAAGGGTTTCTGCCTGTGGAAGCACTATCCAAAGTGCTATGTAAATAGCTGCTCCTAAGCCGTTGGCTAGCGTTAGCACTGCAAAAAGTATACGAAAAACTAGCGGGTCGATATTAAAATAAGCACCCAGCCCGGCACCCACACCAGCCACCAAAGCGTTCTGTGGGTCCCGATACAAGCGATGCTTTGCATTTCGTTCTCGACCTGTGGCGGTTGGGTCCTGCTGATCTGCTGTGTCCTCGCTTGAAATCTGCTCGGGTTTTCCAAGGGTTTCAATTACCTCAGATACCATCTCAATGGTGACTATTTCTTTTCCTCCCAGCATCTCTACAAGGAGCTCCGCTGCGCGTTTCTCCAGGTCACTAATCACCTCCTGCGCTTCTTCGTCATTGCCAAAGTGAGCCTTAAGGGATTCAATGTATGTATCCAGGGCCTCGTATGCATCCTCCTCAATGGTGAAGGCTACACCTCCTAAGCTTATTTTTATTGATTTTTTCATCTTACGTTTATTTATCGTTCGACCTGATGGCGTTTACCGTTTTAACCAGCTTATCCCAGCCCTCTTCGAGCTGCTTAAGATACTCCTCGCCCTTAGGTGTTAGGGCATAGTATTTACGGGGTGGTCCCTGCGGCGACTCCTCCCACCGATAGCTTAGCAATCCCGCATTCTTTTGGCGCGTTAGCAAGGGGTAAAGCGTACCCTCAACCACCAGCATCTCCTCATTCTTAAGCTGGTTTATCAGGTCGGTTGTGTACGAGTCGCCCCGCGAAAGTATTGAAAGGATACATAGCTCCAGCACACCCTTTCGCATTTGAGCTTTTGCGTTCTCTGCATTCATATCTTTACTGTTTATTTACGTTGATTAGCTGATCCCTGGAATGTTTTACCAATATTCTCGGCGGTAACTGGTTCACCAGTCATCTCAAGCCGTTCGGCTGCTGTCCGTGCCTCGGGTATTACAATCCACAGAATTACATACACAAAAAAGCCTCCGCCACCCCAAAGTGCCGTTATCACGAATAGTATACGGATTATAACTGGGTCAATATTCCAGTAGTACGACAACCCCGACGATACGCCTGCAATTATCGAGTTCTCGGGATCGCGATATAACCTTTTTCCTGTGCTGTTAAAAGGCCTTCCGCTGGTAGCCTTGTACTCCTTTTGCTCAGCACCCAAATCGGTTGGATCGCCCATAATGCCTACCACCCTATCCACTTGGGCTAGGTTTATTACATCGTCGGGTTTGGGTGCAGCCTCTCTGAAATGCTCTGCAATTCTAGCCTCAATATCGTTCATTATTTCTCGCCTGTCGGGCTCATTGGAGAATCCTGCCTCCAGTCGCTTGAGGTACCCATCCAGCTTTATGTACGCATCCTCCTCAAGGCAAAAAACCAATCCACCAAGGCTTACTGTAACTGTTTTTTTCATAATTATACATTGTTTAGGATAGTTCTAACACTTTGCAAATATATATCATTCTTCACTACCTTGCAATACATAGTTGTAAAAATTTTAGAATATTTTTTAGTGGTTAGCCATATTGTTGATTTTATGGCCATTAGCATAAATTGATGCTTGAACATTTTAAAAACGTTCTCAAAAAATAGATTGAAAATCCTTACCTTTAGTTCGATATATTTTAAAATGATGACATGATGAGTATACTTTTTAGTGGCCAGCTCAACAAGATGAGGTTTCACAATTCGGGCTCAGAATTCATGATTAAACCAAGCTACTACCTGGCTGCCCAAAACCATGAGGTAAACCTTAACGAGGCCATTGGCAAAAGGCTAACCATATCTTACACCGGAAAGATTACTTGCATTAGCTGTGGAAAAGAGATCAAAAAATCGTATGGTCAGGGCTACTGCTACCCCTGCTTTATATCGGTACCCCAAACCGAGGAGTGTGTACTAAAGCCTGAGCTTTGCCGGGCGCATGAGGGGATAGCCCGCGACATGGAGTTTGCCAAGGAGAATTGCCTTGTGGATCAGTACGTGTACCTAGCCCTATCGGGCGGGCTTAAGGTTGGAGTAACTCGTTACCATCAAGTGCCTACCCGTTGGATCGATCAGGGAGCCAACAGGGCAATTATAATAGCCGTTGCAAAGAATCGACATACAGCAGGGCTTATTGAGGTGGCTCTAAAAAAAATATTGGCCGACAAAACCAACTGGCGAAAAATGCTAATGGGTAACGATGGGCAGCGGTCACTAACAGAACCGAAAAAGCAAGCGGTTGATTACATAAATCAGCAAGGCATAGGCTTTACCACTGCTCACGATGATGAGTACCAAATTGAGTACCCCGTTGCATCGTTCCCAACCAAAATATTATCTAAGGATTTAACCAAAGAACCAATAGTTGAGGGGATGCTCAACGGGATAAAAGGCCAATACCTGATTTTCGAGGGGGGTGAGGTTATAAACATCAGAAAACACACCGGATTTCACGCTGTGCTAAAGGTGGAAACGTAGGCTAGCCATACGCTTATGTTACGAAACATAAGTAGTTTTCGACCGCTCGTAACTCCACTTAACAACCATGCAAACACACCTGCTACACAGCTGTATCAATGGGTGATACACAAGGTTATCAACACAATTATAGCAACGTAAAGTATCAAATGAACACCCCATTTTTTGATTCATGCTATTAGTAAAATAATATTTTGCGATATTTTTTATTTTTCTTTGTAGCTATCCCAATTAGGGGCGTATTTCTGACTTTAATCTAACACTACAGAAGCTATGGTAAAAGAAGGTAATGTCACCAATGCACCCACGGAGGGTAAAGGTTTCCTGGGCTGGATTGAGCGGTTTGGTAATAGGCTGCCACACCCATTCTGGATTTTTATTTGGATTTGCATTTTCGTTGTTGTTTTTAGTGGTGTAGCAGCACTTTTAGGAATAAGCGCTGTGGATCCAGCCACGGGCGAAACCATAATGGCCGAAAATCTTGTTTCGGGCAAGGGATTACGACTGTTCCTTGAGAATATGGTGACCAACTTTGGACACTTTGCCCCCTTTGCCCTGGTGCTCGTTATGTTAATGGGTGTTTCCGTTGCCGAAAAATCAGGGTTGCTTATATCCGTCCTCAAGTCACTAGCCTTTTCGGTTCCCCGAAAAATTATCTTCCCCATCATTTTTATAATTGGTGCATCGGGCAATATTGGTTCCGATGCTGGTGTGGTGATAGTTCCACCTATTGCAGCACTAATATTTGCCCAAATGGGTATTAACCCCATTGCGGGACTTATTGCTGGATACGCAGGAGCTACGGCAGGCTTTACCGCCAACCTCCTTATAGCTGGTACCGATGTGCTACTGGCTGGAATTAGTACCGAAATTACGGAGAATTTTGCTCACCTCGATGAGGTAAGCGCTACATCGAATTGGTACTTTATGATTGCCTCAACCTTTATGCTTGCCCTTGGGGGTGCTTTTGTTGTGAAGCGTTTTACCATACCTCGATGCAATAAGTTTGAGATAGAGAATGCTGATGAGGTTATTAGTAAGGATGCCCAGCATATTGTAACCCCAGAGGAGAAAAAGGGAAAGCGCCATGCTGGAATTGCATTCCTAATTTACCTTACAGCAATTCTTATCCTTGTTGTTCCTTCGTGGGCGCCGTTGCGAAACCCCGAAACGGGTTCTCTGGTACCCTCGCCATTTCTTAGAGGATTAGTTCCAATCCTATTCTTTGCCTTTGCAATACCAGGGTACTACTACGGTAAGGCCGTTGGAACCATAAAAAGCGGTGCCGATGTGCTGAGGCATATGGAGCAGGGAATGAAGGATCTCTCGGGTTACATTGTGCTGATGCTGATTGTTGCTCAGTTCATCAACCTGTTCCACTGGAGTAATCTCGACACAATACTTGCAATTAAAGGAGCCGACCTGTTACAGTCTGCCGGGCTAACCGGACCGCTAATGTTCGTTCTGTTCATTGTTCTGGTGGCTTTCCTAAACATTTTTATTGGGAGCGGCTCTGCCAAATGGGCAATTTTTGCACCCATATTTATCCCCATGCTATCGCAGCTCAACTACAGCCCCGCATTTGTACAGCTGCTGTACCGTATTGGCGACTCCATTACCAACTGTGTAACTCCACTTTACGTGTACTTCCCGCTACTTTTAGGGTGGATACATAAGTACAATAAAAATATTGGCATAGGCACAATTGTATCGCTCCTTATCCCGTACATGGTTGTTTTGCTTATCATGTGGATTGCCCTAGCGTTGCTTTGGTACTACCTAGGATTACCCATTGGAGTGGGCGAAACCATATTGTTGCAGTAAATAATACCTTAAACGTAACGAAAGGCAATCCAACGCAGGATTGCCTTTCGTGGTTAGCTCCACAGCTGGTGAGTAATAGTAAAGCAGATAATCAAGAATTGATACTTAAACCTAATTGATAAATGTAGGTGTGTTTTTTGATAAAACTAAACCTTTAGCTTTTTTTCATCCATACTATTGAATAAACATTTATCTTCGTAAATTATTTTGAAACTATACGCCCTATGCTTCGAATTGTTAACCTAGCCTTACCCTTAGTCTTACTGTTCATTGCAAGCAGCTCCGTTGGTCAAGAAACTTGGAGCCTTGAACGTTGCATCGAATACGCACTTGAGAACAATATTCAGATTAAGCAACAGGAGCTTAACGTGAAGGTAAGTGAAAACCAGCTGACCCGGTCAAAGCTAAGCGCTTACCCAAACCTAAATGCTTCGGTGAACCACAACTACAGCTTTGGCCGTGCTATCGACTATGGCACCAACACCGTTTCGCAGGATATGGAAGCGACAAGCTTCTCGGTGAACTCTAATGTAACCCTCTTTAATGGGTTACAAATAATGAACTCGCGCAAGCAGGATTACTTTAACCTAATGGCCACCATTAGCGATGTGGAAAAGCTTCGGAACAATATCTCCCTTAATATTGCCGCTGCATACCTGCAGATCCTCTTCAGCCAGGAGCTGGTTGAAACTGCCAAAAAGCAAATGGAGCTCACTTCGATGCAAATCGAAAGAACCAAGCAGCTGGTTAATGCGGGAAGCCTTCCCGAGGGCAACTTGCTTGAGATTGAGGCCCAGCTTGCATCAGATGAGTTGCAGCTGGTAAACACCCAAAATCAGCTGGAGCTATCGTACCTTACCCTTACACAATTTCTCGACATTAAATCCACCGAGGGGTTTACAGTTGAAACCCCGAACCTTACAGGCTTTGATGAAACTATCCCGGCCAGCTCACCAAATAATGTGTTTGATCAAGCGTTGAACTTTCTACCTCAAATTAAAGGCGCGAGCTTAAGGGTAAACAGTGCAGAGAAAGGTGTTCAAATCGCCAAAGGAGGACAAAGCCCAAGGTTGTCGCTGGGTACCAGCTACAGCTCCGGCTCGCGCCGGTTTCTAAAGAGCAACCCCCTTGTATCCGAAGATCCATTTATGGATCAGATTAAGGATAATGCCAGCTTAAGCATAGGGCTAAACCTTTCGATACCCATTTTCAACGGATGGCAAGTGAAAACCTCTATCTCCAATGCATTTATTTCGCTCGACAATGCGCGATACAACTTGGAGCAAGAGAAAAATATACTTTACAAGGATATTCAACAAGCCTACACCGACGCAATGGCTGCGCTAAAAAAGTATAATGCTACAAGCAAAAATGTTAAAGCCCTTGAGGAAGCTTTCCGATACGCAGAGCATCGTTTTAACCTGGGCTTGGTTAACTCCTTGGACTACACCACAGCCAAAACGCGCTTAACCAAAGCCGAGGCTGACCTGCTTAGCGCCAAGTACGAATTCATATTCAAATCGAAAATACTCGACTTCTATCAAGGAAACCCTTTAAGCCTATAATATTTATCAAATTATGAAAAATAAAAAATTATTCCGATTCCTAATAGTTGCAGTTGTTATACTGATAGTAGTAGCCATAGTAGGCAAGAAATCGGGGAAGTTCGGTAAACCCGAAACCATTGATGTAGTTGTTGAAAAGCCAGAGTTCAGAACAATTATTGAAAGCATATCGGCCAACGGAAAAATCCAACCCGAGGTTGAGGTTAAGATTAGCCCAGAGGTATCGGGCGAAATTATTGAACTTCCGATAAAAGAGGGTGATAATGTTACGCGCGGACAGCTCCTTTGCCGCATTAAACCCGACACCTATATCTCGATGAGGGAGAGAGCCGAAGCAGCGGTAAATTCTGCAAAAGCTAGGCTAACACAGGCGCAGGCGCAGCTACAGCAATCGGAGCTTGCCTACAATCGGAACAAGAAGCTGTTTGAGCAGAAGGCCATCTCCGAGTCTGACTTTGAGAATGTGAAAACCAGCTATCATGTTGCACAGGCCGACGTAAAAGCCGCTTTATTCAATGTGGAGAGCGCCGAGGCCTCACTTAAAGAGGCCAACGAGAACCTTAACAAGACAACCATCTATGCTCCAATGAGTGGTACAATCTCGAAGCTTAGCGTGGAGCTAGGTGAACGCGTAGTGGGAACAGCCCAAATGGCAGGAACGGAAATACTCCGCATAGCCAATTTATCGAGAATGGAGGCACGGGTTAGCGTTAACGAGAACGACATTGTAAGGGTAAAGCTCAGAGACACATCGCTGATCTATGTTGATGCATACCCCGACCAAACCTTTAAGGGTGTGGTAACTCAAATAGCAAATTCGGCAAGCATTACAGGTGTTGCTACCGACCAGGTTACAACCTTTGAGGTGCGAATATTCCTACTGGAAAATTCGTACAATCACCTGATAAAACCTAACCAACCAAACCCATTTAGGCCTGGGATGTCAACCACTGTTGATATTCAAACCATGACCAAGGCCAATATACTCACCATTCCAATCCAAGCAGTTACCACACGTGCCGACACCATACCCGCTGCCACTAAGGGCAACGACTCTCAGCCACAGAGTAATAGCAACCAAGCTTCGGAGGGAGCACCAAAGCCCATTGAGGTGGTATTTATTGCTGCAGGCGATACAGCACGGATGGTAAGGGTAACCACAGGAATTCAAGACAACCGCAACATTGAGATTACCAGTGGTCTCGATGGTGAAGAGGAGGTTGTGGTTGCTCCATTTAGCGCAATTTCGCGTAGGCTTGAAGATGGTAAGCTGGTGAAAAAGGTA
The DNA here is from genome assembly GCA_034006965.1 of Tenuifilaceae bacterium. Taxonomy (GTDB): domain Bacteria; phylum Bacteroidota; class Bacteroidia; order Bacteroidales; family Tenuifilaceae; genus Perlabentimonas. The sequence continues at coordinate 22,691 of JAVERU010000017.1, read as the reverse complement.
GAACAGGGTAAACTATTCCAGTAAACAATGATAATATATGAAACCGATCCTTTGCATAGAATCGGGCACTAATACTTGCTCAGTAGCTCTTGGCTTTGGCCAGGAGCTTTTGGGCATTAGGGAGAACCATGAGCCCAACAACAACCACGCAAAAAATCTTACCGTTTTTTCGCAGGAGCTTCTTAATGAGCAAGGATTACAGGCTTCCGATTTGGCTGCTGTTGCAGTAAGCAAGGGGCCAGGTTCCTACACCGGCCTACGTATTGGTGTATCGGCCGCTAAGGGTATATGCTTTGGTGCCGGAATACCACTTATTGCCATTGGCAGCCTCGACTCGATGGCACATGGAGCCATAGAATGGCTTGGTAAGCAAAGGCCAACCCTTACTCTCGATATCATTTGCCCAATGATTGATGCCCGAAGAATGGAGGTGTACACTCAATTTTTCGATACACATGGCCAACCGTTATCAGAGGTAGAAGCAAAGATTCTCGATGAAAAATCGTTTGCCGAAACGCTCACATCAAAGAGAATGCTTTTCTTGGGAAATGGCTCGCAAAAGGCCAAAGCAATGCTTAGCTCGCCTAACGCATTATTCGTTGATGATTTTTTACCCTCAGCAAAGTTTATGCTTCCTCTAGCAACCGAACGTTTCAATCACCAACAATTTGTCGATGTTGCTTACTTTGAGCCTCTTTATCTGAAGGATTTTGTAGCAACCGTGGCTAAAAACAAGGTGCTTGGGGGCAACTAAAGCCTTCTTGCATAGCGATAGCATGATTTTAGAATACTTCTGCAATTTTGCCATAACGATGCAATCTCCTACAGGCATACCTGCAAGGGATTGGTGCCCTAACCGTCGAAAAATCAAAATAGAACATCAAAAAAAAGGGTAAAACACTCTTACCCCAAAAGCTATTTTACTATTTTTGCCCCCGAATTCATAATAGTAGATAAATAGATATGGCAACAACAGCAGATTTTAGAAACGGATTGTGTTTAGAGTTCAATGGTAAACTTTACACCATTGTTCAGTTCCAGCACGTAAAACCAGGCAAGGGCGCCGCCTTTGTTCGCACCAAGATGAAAAACCTAGAGACAGGTAAAATACTAGAGAATACCTTTAATGCTGGGGTAAAGATTAACACCGTTCGCATTGAGCGCCGCCCATACCAGTTCCTTTACAAGGACGAAACAGGCTATCATTTTATGCATCTTGAAACCTTTGAACAAATTACCCTTCAAAAGGAACAGGTGGATGGTACTGATCTGATGAAAGAGGGGCAGGGTGTTGAGATAATGGTACACGCCGAGAATGAAAGCATTCTATCCTGCGAACTACCACCCTTTGTTGAGCTAGAGGTTACCTATACAGAGCCGGGCCTTAGGGGCGATACCGCTTCGTCAACAGCCCTTAAACCAGCCACCCTTGAGACAGGTGCAATCATTAACGTACCACTATTTATTGAGATAGGCGAGAAGATTAGGATTGATACTCGCTCCCGCGAATACTCCGAAAGGGTAAAGTAGCGCGAAGCTTACCTATAAACAAATTTATCCCCACAATCTGCCTTGGGGATAAATTTTTTTGTATCTTATACCATTGTATACAAGTGCATAATTCCTTGGTAAGGCTGGTATAAACTAACCTAAGCATTATGTCTTTCAATTCATCTAAACGATTAAAACTCAGCACCTTCAAACTCAACACGCTGCTAAGCATGGCGCAAGCCATAAGTGGGGAGATGAGAACCGAAGACCTAATGGACAGGTTTCGTACCATCCTAAACGATGATCTGGAGATTGACCGAGTTCTCTTTTTTAAGTTCGAGGAGAGATGGCAGCTATTACTGTCAACCAACTGCCCCGAAACCATAAGCTCGCAAATTGATCCCGAAAGGGACTTGCTTTGCTTTGATGACATCACATTTGTAAGCACCTCGGCCAACAGAATTCTACAGGAATTCGATATTATTATCCCTGTTGTTCAGGGCAATCAGGCGTTAGCCTACATCCTTATTGCCGACACCAAGGACGAGGCCAAGGGCGTTAGCGCCACCATTAAGCACCTCAACTTTGTACAAACGCTCTCCATAATAATATTCGTTGCAATTGAAAACCTTAGGCTTTTCCATAAAACCTTGGAACAGGAGGCCATGAAGAAGGAACTTGAATTGGCCTCGAAAATGCAGAACTTGCTAATCCCCAACCAAGAAGACCTACCCCAAACCAGCAACGTGAAAATCCACTCGTACTACCATCCACACGCCGAGGTTGGCGGCGATTTTTACGATGTGATACCACTAGAGCGAGATGAGATTGGTTTCTGCATAGCCGATGTGTCGGGGAAGGGGATGGCGGCTGCAATACTTATGTCGAACTTTCAGGCCAACCTAAGGGCTCTATTCACTTACGATATCACCCTTACAGGCCTTGTTGAAAAGCTTAACGCTCGGGTACTGGGTGCTGCCAAAGGCGAGCGTTTTATCACCCTATTTATTGGCAGGTACAACCCCAATCGCAAAACCCTTGAGTACATCAACGCAGGGCACAACCCCCCAGTTTTTTTCGACACCAGAACCAAAGAATGTAAGCAGCTTACCAACGGGTGTGTTGGACTTGGTATGGTTGATGAAATTCCGGTTATGAATGTGGGATCGTTAAGGGTGACCTCTCCCTCAAAGCTAATTTGCTACACCGATGGTTTAGTAGAATTCTCTATGGAAGGAAAAGTAATTATGGATCAGAGCATTGTTGATGAATGCATTGGGAATAACTCGAGCATCGCCGACAATGTGAACGAGATTGTAAACATTAGGGTTGAGCAAGAAGAGTCGAACACTATACAAATCTTTGATGATATATCGATACTAGGATTTGAGTTTCGATAGAACATCTATTAAGCCCCTTTACTCTCTTCAATTGCCCCTTGCACAACCTTCCGTTCCAGCGCCACTATAATTGCCATAAAACCCCAAAAAACAGCTGCAATTTTATCGGCATCGAGAAAATTGTTAAGAAATCCGTGGAAAATATAGGTCACAAGCCCCACAAGGCATGCTATCGCAATATTTCTCTCTTTGCGACCAACTCTTGGGTTAACAATCAGCCTTAGCCCAGCCACAAGGATAAAAACAATGATCAGCACAAAACCTATCAATGCTGGCAAGCCAGCCTCGGACATTAGCCCTAAGTACTCGCTATGGGCATTACCGCCTGTACCAAAGTTTGTACTTATAATGGTTTTGTTGTAACTCATTTGGAATGGAGCGTACTGAAACTGATAGGTGCCGGGGCCCCATCCAAAAAACGGTCTCTCCCTAAACATAGCCAGCGCTGCATCCCATCTGTTTATCCGTTCTAGGTTAGAAGCATCAGACTTAATATTAATGATAGACTGAACGTGCTCTGTAAAATCGCCGCTGGAATCGGTGGTATTGCGCTCCAAACGCCAAAGTATATCATCCTGAAAAGTAAAAAATACTGCCAGCATTAAGCCTAGAGTAATGATTATGCTGCGAAAACGAATCTTAAATAGGATAAGAAACCATACGCCTGCCCCAGCAATTAAACTTAACCAAGCTGCCCTGGAATACGAGAGCAAAAGCGCCACAACAAAAAAGGCAGATAGCACCCATAGTATCCTTTTAAATATCCTATTGGAGGCATTAACTGCCAAAGCAATGGCTACAGGAATAGCAAAGGCCAAAGCAGCCCCGTATGAGGTGTGATCGATAAAGAATGGTGCCGATGCCCCATGGGCAACCTTATGGTCAAACAAGCCATACTGTGCCTGCTTTATAAGGCTTAAAACAGCAACAATAAGGAGCCCCAAAATATAAAATTGTAAAAACCGATTAATATTCTTGCTATCCTGCACAAATAGCATGTAGGCTAAATAGAAAAACACCCCAATGAACCAAAAACGTACCAGAAAGTATTTAATTGATACTAGCGGCATCTCGCTGGTAACCGTTGTAATTAGAAGCCAACCCAAATAAAACAGCATAGAAAGAAACACGGGGTGTACCAATAGTTCACGCCTGAAATATCCTTCCTTCAACGATTTAAGAATAAGCATAATCAAAAGGAAAACCAGCATAGGCTCCGTGGGAAACCAAAAATCAAAGGGTAACCCAGGGACTAACCTGCGTAAAGGTATGGATAGGGGAGCGAGAAATGCTAGGGCAAAGAACAGCTTGGTGGGTGCAAAAAATACCCACACGGTCACCAGCAGCAAAAAGGGGGCTGCGCTTACTAAGTACGATTGCCTGTAGAGCAAAAAGCTGTTGACCGCAATGAATAACAGGCTAAAGAGAACAACAAGCCATATTTCAATCCTACTCCTTTGCAATGCGGGGTGGGTTTATCGATCGCCTAAAAAAATCAACAAGTACAAACAGGAATAATGAGAAAAAAATTGCAGATAAAGTTGCCGCAACAACAATTACCAACTTTTTGGGCTTGGCTTTTTTATCGGCGGGGTACGCCCAGTCAATTACAAACTGCGACGGGATTAACCCCTCGGCTTCGGCCCTTAGGATATGCAAATTCTCCTGCATATCCTTTAGCTGTAGCGACTTGTACTGCACATCGTTAAAGAAACGGGTAAAACGGGCGCCGTGCAATGCTAGCACATCCATATACCCCTCGATACGCGATGAGGCGGAGGTGCTATTGTTTGCAAGAGCCTCAACGTAAACCTTTGTGACCTCCTTGGCTTGGTAAGGTAAATCGAGCACCCCTTGTGACATTACAAACGATAAGCTGTCATCAATCCGATAGGCTTCCGAAAGGGTTTGCTGGTAGTGATACTCCAACACATCGAGGGCTTTTTGTGCTACTAGGCGCTTGGCCTCACGGGTTAGGCTATCGGCTGCCACCACAATGGCATTGGCCAGCTTGGCTGCCATAAGGGGGTCGTTATCGTAAACCTCAATCATCACCGAGCGGTAACGCGACGGTCTGAATGAGATGTTGCCATTATACGCTCGGTTTACTTTATGCCACGCAAACTTCTCGTCGGGATTAATGCCGTAATGTTCAAACAGGTTAAATTCAATAATGATGTGCCTACGCAACCTTTCCGACGAAAGGATCTGTATGAGGTGCTCCACCTCCTCGTCATCGCCAAAAACGGTAAGCCCTTTGGCACGAGATGCCACAAAAATATCCTTAGCCGCTTGTGTTGATGCGGCAGGGATAAGCACAGCCGTGGATTTAAACTGTGGTGTTATGAGGAATGAAACCACTAACGATAGCGCAAAGGCTATTGCCCCAATAAGAACAAAAACCGTGCGTCGTTGCCAAATCATCTGAACCAGATTTGTTCCATTCAGATTAAAATCGGGTAGCTCCTTTTCCATTGCTCAACCTTTTAATCAACTTTTATTAGAAAGTAGTTCTTTTTACCTTTCTGAACCAATAGATACTTATCGTTTATTAGCCTTGTGGCGTCTATCACCATATCGGCATCCTCAAGCTTCTCCTTGTTAACGCTTACTCCGCCGCCCTTAACTGTCCTCCTCAAATCGCCCTTCGAGGGGAATATCTCACTTTTCTCGGCCGCCAATTCTGAGAATGGAATTCCGCTGGTGATCACCTCTCTAGATACGTTGAAAAGGGGTACACCTTCAAAAACGGATAAAAATGTATTTTCGTCTATCCTGTGCAAAATATCGGAGGTTGATTTTCCGAAAAGGATTTGTGAGGCCTCAACAGCTGTGTTGTAATCCTCCTCGGAATGTACCATGGTGGTTAGCTCCTTTGCCAGCACCTTTTGCAGCTTACGCTCATGGGGTGCCTGCTGATGCTCGGCCACCAGCTGCTCAACCGTTTGCTGATTAAGCAGGGTGAATATCTTGATATACTTTTCAGCATCCTCATCGGAGGTATTTAGCCAGAATTGGTAGAATTTGTAAGGCGAGGTCAGGTTCCTGTCGAGCCAAACGTTGCCCTCCTCTGTTTTACCAAACTTACCACCATCGGCCTTGGTAATGAGTGGGCAGGTAAGAGCAAACGCCTCACCACCCAACTTACGACGGATAAGCTCGGTTCCGGTGGTAATATTTCCCCACTGATCCGATCCGCCCATTTGCAGCTTACAGCCATGGGTCTGGTATAGATGAAGGAAATCGGTACCCTGCACCAGCTGGTATGTAAACTCGGTAAACGATAGGCCTGCACCCGCCTCGCCGCTTATGCGTTTCTTTACCGAATCCTTGCTCATCATGTAGTTTACGGTGATATGCTTACCTATGTCGCGAATAAAATCGAGGAATGAGAACTCCTTCATCCAATCGTAGTTATTCACCATTACGGCGGCATTGGGCTCGCTCGAGTCGAAATCGAGGAAACGAGAGAGTTGGCTCTTTAGGCACTCCTGATTGTGGCGTAGCGTTTTCTCATCGAGAAGGTTACGTTCCTGCGATTTTCCCGAGGGATCGCCAATCATACCGGTTGCACCTCCCACCAGCACAATGGGCTTGTGCCCACAACGCTGTAGATGTTTCAGCATCATAACGGATACTAGATGGCCAATGTGCAACGAGTCGGCAGTGGGGTCTATTCCCACGTATGCAGTGGTACGCTCCTTTTGGAGCTGCTCCTCAGTGCCGGGCATCATATCGTGAATCATACCGCGCCACTGTAGTTCTTTTACAAAATTCATGGTATAAAAAGTTTGGGCAAAGATATAAAATGCTGGTAAATGCCGCTCTTATTTTAAAGCGGCATTGAGCAACAAGCTATGGTTTTTGTGTGTTTTTTTGAATGCTGAGGCTTCAGCTTTACACCTCAATGTCTTTCTCCTTATGAACAGTAAAAGTCTCCTCAACCTTCTCCTTTATCTCCTCAAAGTTAAGGTATGGGAAAATGCTTGGAGCCAACCGTTCAACAGGCCCATAGAGCAATGAGTTTTCGCCAAAATTATCGGGAATAATCCTAACCCTATCGCTCACCTTACCCAGCAACAAAAGGATAACGCTAAGAATAAGCGCTGTTTTTAAAACGCCAAAGGCAACGCCCAGCAGCATATTTGCTAGGCCTAGAAAGGCCAAGTTTACAATGCCCTCTGCAAGTGTACCCAAAAAGTGAACTCCAACAACAATGGCCACAAATGTAACGGCAAAGGCAATAAGTGGCATATAGGGCGAGTTGAATGAGAATAGATCCATAATTAAACCCGCCGTAAAGTCGGAGAAATGAATTGCCCCCCAGATTCCTAGAAGGAGTCCTACCAGTCCAGCCGCTTGTCCAATTAAGCCCTTTTTATATCCATTGAACCCTGCAAATATGAATACTGCAATAAGTATAATATCTAAAATGCTCATTAGGTTTTATTTTAGGGTTAAATACTTATCTATTTCTTTCTATTCACAACAAAGTTGGCCATATCGATAAGGGCATCGCGATAAATTGATTCGGGAAAGGGTTTGAGAGCGGCAATTGCTTTATCCTTATATTCGTTCATACGGTCTGTGGCATATTCAATGCCACCATACTCATTGGCAAACCGAATAACCTCCTCTACCGCTTGCTGGCTGCGCTTACTCTTACGAAGCTGCGAAAGCATACGTCTCTTTTTGACCTTGTCCACTCTCGACAGGGCGTAAATCAGAGGCAATGTTAGCTTATTCTCCTTAATATCGTTACCCGTTGGTTTGCCAAGCGCACCCTTGGCCTGGTAATCGAAAATATCGTCTTTGATCTGAAAGGCAAGGCCTAGGTTTACTCCGTACTCATACATTTTATCGATCATGGCCTGCTCGGCCCCTGCCGACACGGCACCATTCACCAAGCATGATGCAATAAGAGTTGCCGTTTTTTTGTGAATGATATCGAAATAGGTCTCCTCATCGATGTTCATTCTCCTTGAGCGTTCAATCTGCAGCAACTCACCCTCACTCATCTCCTTAACCGCATGGCTCATATTGCGTAGCAGCTCAAACTCGTTGGTTTCAATGGCTAGTAACAGGCCTTTGGATAAGAGGAAATCGCCCACGAGCACGGCAATTTTTGAGCGCCAAAGCGCATTGATTGAGAACGACCCACGACGCTCGTTGGCCTCATCTACTACATCGTCGTGTATAAGAGTTGCCGTATGGAGTAGCTCTATCATTCCTGCGGCAACAAAGGTTGCTTCTGTGATTGATCCGTTCATCCCGGCCGATAGAAACACGAGCAATGGTCGAACCTGCTTGCCCTTGCGTCGATAAATGTGGTTGGTTATAATGCTAAGCAGCGGCACCTTGCTGCTCATAATTTTTCGGAAGTAAGGCTCAAAAGCCTTCAGCTCATTTTCGACTGGTTTCTTTATGGAATTTAGACTTGACAATTGGTTTTCTTTTTTTAATATCGACAAATTAACTACTTTTTTTGCTTAATGAGGCAGTAAAAACTAAAAAACTACCCTATAACACTTTACCCTTTGGCCCGTTTGGGTACCAAACAAATGGTTCGATTGAATAAAAAAAATATGATCGCAGCCAAAAAACACTAAATATTTATATATTTGTATCAATTAAATATGTTGCTATGAGTACCGTTAAAGATTTAAAGATTGAACAACTAGAGCAAGCTGCCAGCATGCTTAAGGCCATTGCTCACCCTATGAGAATTGCCATTCTCAACTTTTTGGAAGATGGCAATCGAATGACCGTTACCGAAATCCACGAAAAGCTAAAGATTGAGCAATCCACAACCTCACATCACCTTGGAATTTTAAAGGACAAGGGCGTTCTGGCATCGAGGCGTGAAGGCAAGAATACCTTTTACTTTCTAAAGAACGATAGCCTTTCAAAAATTATGGAGTGCCTAAACAAATGCACAACATAGTTTAAAGCAACAGAAACTACATCAATAGAACAATTCTCTGGTGAAGTTGTTTTCGGAGTGAGGATTAATTCATCCTACCCCAATAAGCAAGCTAATTGTTAACAACAACAGAATGCCAAAAATTAGGCTTACGAAGGAGTTCTCCTTTGAGATGGCGCATGTGCTCGAGGGGTACGATGGCCCTTGCAAAAATGTGCATGGACATTCGTACCGATTATTTGTAACCGTTATAGGTGAACCAAACCCCGATGCAACCAGCCCCAAATATGGAATGGTTATGGATTTTGGGCATCTAAAGGCCATCGTAAAGAAACTAGTGATCGATAGGTTTGACCACGTGTTAATGATTAAAAGCGATAATAAGATCTTATCGCATCAATACGCCCACACATTAGGTAAGATTGAGTGCGTAGACTACCAACCTACCTGCGAAAACCTTTTGCATCATATTGCCCAACTTATTACCAAAGAACTTCCGCCAGAAGTAAAGCTATACCATTTAAAACTACACGAAACGGCAACCAGCTACGCCGAGTGGTTCGCCACTGACAACGAGTAGTATGAACGACAAACACAATCTTCTTCAAATTGAAGTTGACGACAGAACTACCCTTCGAGAGATTACCCTCGATGACGTAAGCGATATTTTTCACACCATCGATATACAACGAGAATACCTAGAGCAGTGGTTGCCCTTTGTTCCTTTCACTAAAACGATTAACGATAGCCTAGCCTTTGTGCAGTCGGTGCTTGATGCTGCCCCAAACCAAGCCGAATTGGTATTTACCATTAGGTACAACAATGCATTTGCAGGGCTAATTGGGTTTAAAGATACCGACAGGGCCAATAGAAAAACGGAAATTGGCTACTGGCTTTCAGAACCACTACAAGGTAAAGGAATTGTAACGCGATCGGTTAAAGCATTGGTGCGCTTTGCTTTCGATGAACTTGACATCAACAGAATTCAAATAAGGTGCGCAGTTGGCAATACCCCCAGCAAGAGAATACCCCAACGGCTTGGCTTTGCATTAGAGGGCCTTGAGCGAGACGGGGAGCTACTTGCCAACGGATTATTTACCAACCTTGAGGTTTATAGCCTTACAAATAGTGATTACATTACTAATAAGAACCATTACACGTAAACGAATAGAATAGACATTATGAACTGGACAACAAAAGATATTCCCTCGCAACAGGACAAGATAATTGTAATTACAGGTGCTAATAGTGGGCTTGGGCTTGAGGCGGTGAAAGCATTAAGCAGCAAAGGAGCCAGAGTGATAATGGCTGTTCGTAGCCTTACTAAAGGGCAAGATGCCATAGTAGAAATCAACAAGCTGCATCCAACAGCGCAGCTAGAACTTATGCAGCTAGACCTTTCCGATCTAGAATCGGTTGTCGCATTTGCCCACGAGTTTAAGCAACGGCATGCTCGCCTCGATGTGCTGATAAATAACGCTGGGGTGATGTGGCCACCCAAAAGAGAGGTAACCCAGCAGGGGTTTGAAACGCAGCTGGGAATCAATCACCTTGGGCACTTTGTTCTCACAGCTTTACTTATGGATGTGATTAAGGTTACTCCTAACTCGCGAATAGTAACACAAAGTAGCATAGCGCATAGGGCTGTACCAACCATTAACTTTGATGACATAAACTGGGAAAAATCGTACAATAAGAACAAAGCTTACGGCCAAAGCAAGCTGGCAAATCTGCTATTTACCTACGAACTCGACAGAAATTTGAAAGTGCATAAGATTAACACAAAAGCCATTGCCTGCCACCCAGGGGTCTCGAACACAAACCTTTTCAGAACGTCGGCCAACATTGTAGGCAAGGCAATAAAACTGATTGGGCAAAAGGCTGAGATTGGCTCACTACCCATGCTAAGAGCCGCTACTGATGAAGGACTCAATGGAGGTGAGTTCATTGGGCCAAGGGGTTTTATGGGGTTTTCGGGATATCCTATAGAGGTTAAATCGACCAAAACAGCAAGAGATAAGGAGCTTGCCAAAAGGTTCTGGGCAGTATCCGAAGAGCTTACCGGAACACATTTTAGTTTTTAACGATGATATCTTTAAAAATTGAATATACCTGTTAAAATGGGGGTTCTACTACCATTTTAGCGGATAAAGGTCTGGCCCTCCATGGAAAAACAGAATTGCACTTCTAAAATGTTGAGATTTTCGATGGCCTCTCGCTACCAATTTTATTCCCTGTATTTTTCCATTTAACCCATCAGCCATAGCGTTTCTTACCCCTGATATATAGGTATTTACAATGCCACAGGTATGGCCTAGGAACGTTGTTATCACTTTGTTCATTTCCTTAACGCCTTTTTGTAAGGAGTCCTGCGCCCAGCTTTTGAGAATGTCAACCACACCGTCTTCATCATGGCAATACTCAAAGAGCGACTGAAAGTTTTCACGAATGCTCATCGCTCTCGTTACTTCAAAGTTCGAATCCTTGATCATCTGGTGCTTTACCTGCTGTTTAGCCGTTAGGTTTTGCTCATTGTAAAGCGGTAAGTACCGGCTGTTTTTTTAGCACCTCTCTTCGCCTGACTATGTCAATCGCCTCGTTGAGGTATTTTGCCAGGTGGAGCTTGCCATGCACGAGTTCAGCATTGGGCACCTTGCGTTCAGCGGATTGCATGTAAGGCCTCCACATGTCCATGCTAACTGTATTGATGCTTTCCAGCTGGGTTTTTGTAAAGGTATTCTCCAGTAGCCGTTCGGTTGATGAGGTGTGTACTCCGCTAACGCACGAGTCGTCTCGTGTGGTATCGAATGAAATGCCACACGATAAAATTATCTGGCAGCGTTGGTTTGTATAAACATCTGTACGAAAATCCGATTTATAGGGGGTCAAACCAATTAGCTCCTTAGCAGTACAATGAATCAGATTCAAAAGTCTAATTAATTTACAGATAGATTATTTAAACATTTCTAAATGCATCTGACCTGGTAAATTGCCTATCTTTGCGGTAAAAAACAGAAGAATGATATTTAATCCTTCAGATATTGAGATAATGGCACCTGCAGGTAACTTCGAGTCACTAATGGCAGCCATTCAGGGTGGAGCAAACTCGGTATACTTTGGCGTAGGCCATCTCAATATGCGGGCCAAATCAACGGTAAATTTTACTGCCGACGATTTGCCCGAGATTGTGCGGATTTGCAGCGAGAACAAGGTTAAAACCTACCTGACGGTAAATACTGTGCTTTACGATCATGATATCCCGCCAATGCAAAAGACCATTGAGGCAGCAGCAAGAGCAGGGGTATCGGCCATAATTGCCTCAGATCAATCGGCCATAAGCTATGCACGTGAACAAGGGGTTGAGGTACATCTATCTACTCAGCTAAATATAAGCAACACCGAGTCGCTTAAGTTTTACTCTCAGTGGGCCGATGTAGCTGTTCTGGCGCGGGAGCTCACCCTCGATCAGGTGGCTGTTATTGCCCGTAATATTGTGGAGCAGAATATCACTGGCCCATCGGGCCAAAAGGTACAGCTCGAGATGTTTGCCCATGGGGCGCTGTGCATGGCCGTTTCGGGTAAATGCTATATGAGCTTGCATCAGGCCAACTCATCGGCCAATCGCGGTGCTTGCCTACAAATTTGTCGACGCTCCTATACCGTAACCGATAACGAGACTGGCGATCAGCTTGAGATTGACAATGAGTACATCATGTCGCCCAAAGATTTGTGTACCATTGGTTTCCTGAACAAGATTATTGCATCGGGCGTTAGAGTGCTTAAGCTTGAGGGTCGTGCCCGTAGCCCAGAGTACGTGAAAACCGTTACCCAATGTTACCGCGAGGCGGTTGAGGCCATTGCCGACGGAACATATAATCAGCAAAAGATAGATGGGTGGATGGAGCGCTTATCCAAGGTTTTTAACCGCGGGTTTTGGGATGGCTACTACTTGGGGCAAAGGCTTGGCGAGTGGAGCCATCACTATGGTAGCGTGGCAACCGAGCGAAAGGTGTACGTTGGGAAAATTTCAAACTTCTTCTCAAACCTAGGTGTGGCCGAGCTAAAAGTTGAGGCAACCCAGTTTAACAAGAACGATAAGGTGCTGATTATTGGCCCAACAACAGGTGTAGTTGAACTAATAGCTGAAGATATACGTGTTGACGATAAATCCGTGGAGCATTGCCCCAAGGGGGTAAAATGCTCGTTTATTACCCCCGAGCTAGTGCGACGAAACGATAAGGTTTACAGAGTAATTTCAGCTAAGCCCAAGCTAGCCTAACACACCAACCGATTGTAAATGGTAAAACGAATCCTGTTTAACGGTTTGGGGTTATGGCTAGTGGGGGAGTGCGTAGCCTGCGTTTTCGTCCCGTGACGAAAACGCCCGAGCGGGCGAAACCGCTCCGAAGTTCCAATGTCAACCCACATTGGCTACACCCCTTGTTGTAGCCCGTAGTTAATTAATCGTCAATCAATTGTTTTTCTGAATTTTGAAATGGTTTCTTCAACGTGATTTAATTCAACTATCCATTCAAGTAAATCCTTATTTAGCCACTCAATCCCTTGAATTATTTCGTCCTTATATGAATTCAAAACGTCTAAATTCCATGTAATTGCTTCGTGATGAAAGATTCTATTTCTTAATTTTCTAATCCCGTTAAATTTGGAACTCATTGTCTTTCTTTTTCTTATGTTTTTCGGACAATTTGGAAATGCTAATCTCAGGTTTTTCCATAAAGTCATTTCAAATTTTGTGTCAAACAATGATGTCCAAAAACCAAATGAAAGTTCTGAAATTATTCTTCCTGGTGTTATTTCCTTCTTTTCGGAGTAGATATTTGTTCTTGCTTGTGATATTCTGTCGATTTGAAATCTGGTCGCAATTTTTACAAAATCCTCATTATCATACCATTCTTTATCATTAAATCTTTTAGTCAACTGATAATCAATAGAATTTCTTAAACCAACCTCTAATACAGCTAGTAAAGGGTAAAAAGATTCAGATATAAGAATGTTGCTTTTATAATGAGTAATTGCTTTAGAAAGGTCATTCTTGTGGTAATTCAAGTAGGGTTCAAGTCTTTATTTCGAAATTATTCGTTCAACTATTGCATTGTTGTCCATAAATGTATTATCTTTGCATTGTAGTCCCGGTGATTCCTCTCCCAGTTTTTATGCTGGTGATGAAGCCGGGTTTTTTGTTTTACATTGTTAAAGATAATCTTTCCATTTCAAATATTTATTTCATTTTTCTTCTAAACGCACCATAGAAGCTTTGCTGGCGTATCTTCATACTATGGGCTACAACTTTCGGGTACGCAAACCTTGTTTACCGGGTTAAAGTACGTTTCGAGCGATTTGGCCAGAACAATGGCTGTTGGTATGCCAATTATCGATATGAAAAGCCCCACAATTTGGCAAATGGTTACAATGGCCAGCACTAGCCCTATGGGAAAATAGAAAATGCGCACAATAAAACCATAGGCCTTCCAAAGCTTGTTCTGCTTTTTGTTTAGGGTGTTTCTGCTCACCATCCTCATTGAGAATGGCGTAAGTAAAAACCGAGCAAGTTGCATAAGCCCCAGACCTATGGGTGAGGCAACTATAGTAAGGGTTAGAATTCCTCCAATAATAAACGTCCAAAATGCGGTTAAAAATCCAAGAAAAGGGATATGCCAAATGATGTTTCCAAGTGTGCGCATAATTTTTCTATTTACTTTTCGATTTCAACCACAACTATTCCAAGCTTTTTGTCGAGGCCCATCACCGGGTTGGCGAACTTGTAGCTAGTGCCCATGTCAACCTGAACAATAGAGGTTGCAGATAGTATCGCGCTATCGGAAATTTTTGTTTCAAGATCCTTCTTGTTGGTCGAGATAATTATACTACCATCATTCGGATCCACAAGCATAACCCTCACAACCCTTCCTGTTTGTAGATAGTTTACAAAGAACTGCTCAACCTGTTCCATATTGCCACGGGTTAGCTCGCTACGCACAGCCCAGGTGAATATACGAACGTTGTTCTTAAGATGGTAGGTGTTGAGGCTGTCGCGTTGTTGCGCCATGGTTGACTCGTACTTCCGGACAGTTCTGTTCGTTTTAATACTCATGAAGCCCCAAAGCCCTAGAATAATAAGCAGGGCAATAAGGATTACCGATAGGGTAGGTTTTTTTTTGATAAAGCCGAGGACCCTTTTGAGCCCAGAGCTATTCTTATCGGGATCAGGAACGAATTGGATGGCTGGCCTGTTGTCGCTGTTCATTTTATTATAGTTTAAGTTAACTGTTGGCTAAAGATAAAGCAAAGGAAAAAACTCTGCAAAAAAATTATGTTAATAGTAACCAATAAAGAAAGATTATAATCCCCGTATCCTTTACTTATCTTTTGAGTTATCATACTGGCAAAACAAAGATATTATACAGAATACTACATCCAATTAGAATACAGTTGTTGAGGTATAAACTTATAGCCTGCGGCTTTTGTGTTTCCGTTGCCCTGCATATACATACACTCTTAGCCAACGACGATAAGATTTTGGGTAACAACCCACCACCCCTAGCCGACGGCACGCAGGTGATTGATGGCTCAATTTGATTTTTGATGTAGCAAAACAACTCGTCAGTATTTGTCCAGCTGTGGCCATGAATTGTATGTGAATGTTGGTATGGGGCCGTTTCGTATTTTGTTGATTATCTGAGCGTAGTGAATTTGTTTTGAAATTTTTTTTAAAAATTTGCTTCAATATTCTTCAGGTAAAGAAATAATTATCCTAAATTTATATCTTTAAAAATTGTCTTTGTCCTAAAACCACAGTAGCTATGGAAATCAAATCTCAGAAATTAATTGTGCCTTGGGATTTTACAAAAGTTTCAGAAAACGCCCTGCTTTACGCACTTAAAATTGGCTCGTTTACCGACAGCTTCACCATCGATCTAATTCATGTGGTTGAGGCAGTAGGAATGTTTGGTAAGGGTAAACTTACCGAGAAGGAGGCCGCTGAGAAAATTAAAGCCGATGCTGCCCGTATAAAGGAGCAGTATGGGGTTGATGTTAAAACCGTGATTCAGGAAGGAAACATCTTTCACACCATTAGCGAGTATGCTTTCGACATTGAAGCCGATACTGTGATTATGGGTACGCATGGAATCAAGGGTGTTCAGAAGTTGACAGGCAGTAAAGCGCTTAAGGTTATTGCAGGTTCCAACGTACCGTTCCTGGTTATTCAGGACGCTCCTAAGGAAGGTCGAATTTTCGAAAACATCGTTTTTCCCCTCGACTATAGGCTGAATGAAAAGGAAAGGCTTCGCTGGGCTATCCGAACGGCACACCAGTTTAACTCTCGAGTTCATATAATTTTGCCCCACGCCACCGATGCTGGAATCCAGAAAAAGGTGAATTACAACTTAGCCTTTGCCAAGAAACACCTTGAGGCCAATGAGATTAATCTAGATGTTCACAACGCAGCTAAGGGAGCGAATTACTCCGATGAGATTATTAAGTTAGCAGTAGATATTGAAGCCGATTTAATTTTAATAATGACTACCCCAAATCTCGACTTCACCGACTATATCTTTGGAGCGCAAGAGCAGTACGTTATTGCCAACAATGCCAAAATTCCTGTACTTTGCATAAACCCTGCCATGGTGTAATCCATTAGGTTCGGTACTTCTCATCCTGATCGTTGAGTATGCTCAGGTAGCTGAAGTAGCGCGAGGGGTGAATGGTACCGTTTTCAACCGCATCTTTTACTGCACACCCGGGTTCATGCTCGTGTGTGCAGTTTTTGTATTGGCACCGCGCTGCAACCTTGAATATTTCAGGGAAAAAGTGAAAAATCTCCCTTTTGTCCATATCAACCAGGCCAAAACCCTTAATGCCAGGGGTGTCGATTATAAACCCACCATTCTGTAGGGGGAACATCTCGCTGAAAGTGGTGGTGTGCTTTCCCTTTAGATGGTAGTGCGAAATATCCGCCGTTTTCAGGTTTAAGGAGGGCTCAACCCTATTGATAAGCGTGCTTTTTCCCACACCCGAATTGCCCGAGAAAAGGCTAGCCTTGCCCTGTATTAGCTCGCGCACCTGATCAATCCCCTCGCCAGTTTTGGCCGATACCCTGTAGCAAGGGTATAGAGGCTTGTAGATAGATTCGTAGTGGCTGAGCTTCTCTTGGAACATCTCGTCGGAGTATAGATCCACCTTATTAAAAAGTAGCACAGCGGGTATTTGGTACGCCTCCGATGTGGCTAGGTATCTATCGATAAACACAAGGTTTGTTTCAGGGAAGTCGATGGTTACAACCAGGATGGCCTGATCAATGTTTGCGGCAATTATGTGTGACTCACGCGACAAGTTCGACGATTTGCGGATAATGTAGTTTCTCCTCGGCTCAACCCTATCTATATTGCCAGTAACCCCATCGTTCTCAACGCTAACCTCAACCGTGTCGCCCACAGTAATAGGGTTGGTGGTGCGCGATGACTTGAGCCGTAGCTTGCCCCTTACCTTACATTTATATCGGTTACCCTCATCATCGATAACGGTGTACCAACTTCCGGTTGACTTAAGCACCTTTCCCCTCATCTGCAAAAATCGATTTGTTGGCGTAAAATTAGCATTTTAATGGCTTGTTTCCCTTAACGGGTACAACTTTATGCCGAAAAAGGCGCAGGGGCCAATTTAGGCCCCTGCGCCTTTTTGAAATTTTGTAAATGTAAACCTATTCCTCTTTAATGGGCTTAAAGCCGTTGCCCAGAATTTCGTTGGCATCAATCACGGTGATAAATGCTCTTGGGTCAATCTGCTCGATGAAGTCGCGAAGCATATGTACCTCTCTACGGCTCACGTTTGTAAAAATAATCTTCTTCTCCTGACCCTTATACATACCCACTGCATTTATAAGCGTTCCCCCGCGATCCAGGTCGATAATTAGCTTATCCCTAATCTCGTCGTACTTGTCGGAGATGATAAATAGGGTTTTGTCGTAGCTTACACCCTGAATGGTCATGTCGATAACCTTTCCGGTGATGTAGATAACAATCCAAGAGTAAAGTGGAATTTTCCAATCCTGAAATGCAGCAAGGGCAATTAGCACGATGGCGGAATCGACATAAATCATTAGCTGCCCCAGCGGTAACCGGGTGTATTTCGCAATAATCATGGCAATGATATCGGAACCGCCACTGGTAGCCTTCGATTTGAAGATTAGCCCAAGCCCAAAGCCTATAAGCACACCGCCAAATATGGACGATAGCAAAGCATCGTCAACCAGCGGCTCGTATCCAAACAGGTAGTGTTGCGCATCAATAAAAATTGAGGTGAGGATAAAGCCAATAACGGTTTTCACTCCAAAGCGTGGACCAAGCAGCTTTATGCCAATAATGGTGAGCGGTATGTTAAGTATGAGACCAACGGTACCAATGGGAAAACCTTCGGGTGCCCAGCTAAACATCCCCTTGGTTAGGTAGTGTACAATGATACCAATACCGTATACCCCGCCAGGTGCAATTCTATGGGGATCGATAAAGAATACGAAACCGGAGGCCAATATAAATGCACCCACGGTTATTAGGGTCCATACCCTAAACCATTCCCTTGAGAATAGCTTCTCCTTTGATACATAGCTCATAATGAGGTGGTTTTTTGAGGTTTATTGTTTTCTGAAATTGGCTGCAAAATTAGTATAACAATTGGAATACGGAACCCCCAATTGTAATCAAACACCTGTTGCTGGATAGTTTTTTTTTATATGAATACTCAATGTTATACCTATTTTGACATAGCCTGTTGATCTAATGATAAATCTGTTGTATTCTCGAAATTACATTACGACCTACCCTACTATATACCTAATTGTAAACATTTTAGGCAACACATTCAGTATCCATACCTCAATGAACGAAAACAATAACCCTGTCCTTTAGGGCAGGGTTAAGAATTCTAATGAGAAGCGGGGCTTTAGCCCTGATATTTTTTGCCAAACGTGGATACAAACAACCATTAAACCCAAATTTGTCATTAGCGTTTTTTTCTAATGATCGCCATTAGAAAACGATACTGTTAATACACAGATTAATTGAATGTTATGATGACAAATCGATGAAGAAAAACTAAAAATTTGTAAGCATTTATGCTTACAAATTTAGTTTTTCTAAATCAGCTTGTCCCGATTCATCGGGAGGGTTAAACCCAGCTAAGCCATTAGTTCGCAGAACTCCTAATGACTAATCTGGGATAAAGTTTTGTGGACAACTTCTGTTAAGCCACCTGGTTGCTTGCGCTACCCCTAGAGTTAAATGGCCATGGCGTAACCTGGTTGGTGCTACCTATCCCTATTCATAATCCTTTCGGCAATGGTTTGGAGAACAACTTTTTTCTCGCTACTTACATTTATTCCCTCTAATGCTTTAAGAGCATTGTCGAAGTACTCGTTAATCTTCTCCTCTGTTATTTCCTTTACACCTACCTCGTTGTATATTTTTAGGACTTCCTGAACTTTTTGTACGGGATCCACTCCCTCTGCCTTAAAGTAGCTGCTAAGCAGCTCTAGCGACTTACCCTTGGCGAGCGAGAATGCCTTTATGGTCAGAAAAGTTTTTTTGTTGGCCACTATATCGCCACCAATTTTTTTCCCAAAGGTGTTTGAATTGCCAAAGGCATCAAGCAGGTCGTCTTGTAGCTGGAACGCAAGGCCAAGGTTGAGGCCAAACGTACCAAGTTTGAGTATATCTGGCTGAGGCGCTCCAGCAACAATACCCCCAATTTCTAAAGCGCCTTTGAGTAGAACAGAGGTCTTAAGCTCAATCATATTAAGATACTCTTCCTGGGTTATGTACTGAGCCGTTTCAAAATCCATATCGTACTGCTGCCCATCGCATACCCCTAGGGCAATTTTGTTGAATGTGGTGATAACCTGGGCCATTATCTCTTTATCCGACCGGGCTAAAAGCTGGTAGGCCAAAATGTTTAGCGCATCGCCTGATAAAATGGCTATATCCTGTCCCCACTTTCCAAAAACGGTTGGTTGGTTTCGCCTTATGGGCGCCTTATCCATAATATCGTCATGTATAAGGGTGAAGTTATGGAAAAGCTCAATTGCTAAGGCCGGGTATAAGGCCTTATCAACAGCGTTCGAAAACATATTACAAGCCGCTAATACTAACACAGGCCGAATCCTTTTCCCCCCGGACGCTAGGGTGTAGCGTATGGGTTCGTATAATCGCTTAGGCTCTTCTGGAATCGAAAGGTTAAGAATACCTTTGTCGGCAATATCTGTTAACTCCTCAATGCTATACATTTGAAAATTTTTGTTTGTTATCTTTTACTATTAGTAAAGATATGAAAATAATAATGATGACAAAAGACTTTAGGATAAACAATCGGAATCGGACGCATTGTGTTTAGAAAGAGACAGCAAGATTGATGGAAGTAGAATCAGGTTGCTAAATAGAGCAACCATAAGGGTAAGCGAAACCAGTAGTCCCAGCGATACCGTACCCCCAAACTGCGATGCAATAAATATTCCGAATCCAAAGAAAAGGACAATGGAGGTGTAAATCATGCTAACCCCTGTCTCTCTAATGGCACACAGCACCGATGCCTTTTGGTTATTGTTGGTGCGTACAAGCTCTTGCCTGTACTTGGCTAGAAAATGGATGGAGTTATCAACAGAAATACCAAAGGCTATGCTAAATACAATTACCGTGCTGGGTTTCAATGGGATACCAAGAAACCCCATGGCCGCTGCGGTGAATAGTAGAGGGATGAGGTTAGGTAGGATGGATAGGATAACCATTCGCCCCCTTCTAAACATCCATATCATGAATACTGAAATTATAGCGATGGCTGCGAGCAAGCTAACGAAAAGGCTTTTAACCAAGTAGTCGTTGCCCTTGGCTGCAATTACGCTCCCTCCGGTAATAGCTACCCTTTGCGCATCGTCACCAAAAATTGAATCCACATCGGCCCTGATCGACTCTTTTAGCTCTTTAACCCTAATGGAGCCAATGTCGGCAACGTTATACATCACTCGGGTTATGCTTGCTGTTGAGTCGGCAAAGCGCTTTAGCAGCTCGTTGCCCTCCATATTTTTGGGCAGGTAGGAGAGGATAAAGTTTCGCTCGGGACCAGATGGGAGCCTATATTGATTTATACTCCCGTTGTAGTAGCCCTGCCTAGCAAACTTTGCTGCTTCGGCAACTGAAAGAGGTTTGGATAGCTCAGGGTATTCCTTCAGCTTGTTCTGCAACGAGTTGATTTGCCCTAGCGTTTTGGCCTGCATAATACCGCGAGGAGCATCGGTATCTACCACTATTTCAAGCGGCATTATACCCGAGAAGTTCTTCTCAAAGAACTTTAAATCAACATACACCGGGTGTTTTTTAGGAATATCATCAACCATAAAGCCAAGGCTTTGAACCTTAGAAAGACCCCAAAACCCAAATGTTACAAGTATTGCGGTGGCAAAAAATACCAGCTTGCGGCGGTATAGCCCAGTGGAAATAACTCGCGATATGGTATTTTTTATCCTCACGCCCTCTAGATGTTGTAGATGACGAGGTTCAGGTGGGGGTAAAAAGCTGAATATTGTTGGAATAAGAAGTAGCGAAACCACAAAAACAACCATTATGTCTATAGCGGCAACCAGTCCGAACTCGGTAAGAATCCTTATGCTAGTGAACATAAAGGTTCCAAAACCTGCAGCGGTGGTGAGGTTAGTAAGGAATGTGGCACTTCCAATTTTTTGTATTACGCGCTGCAATGCTTTTATCTTATTGCCATGCACGCTATATTCATGGTGGTACTTGTTTAGCAGGTACACGCAGTTTGGCACCCCAATAACAATTATGAGAGGAGGAATTACGGCAGTGAGTAGGGTAATTTGGAAACCAAGAAGCGACATAACTCCTAGACCCCAAACCACAGAAACCGCCACCACAAGAAGCACAAACGTCATGATTCTAAATGACCTGAACAGAAGGTATATGATTACACCGGTTATGAGTACTGCTAGAAAGATAAACATGAACATCTCGCCTTTTATCATCTCGCCCACAGTAATTCTTATGTAGGGTAATCCAGAGTACCTCAGCTTGTTACCGGTGTTCACTTCGTACTGCTTGCAGGCATCTATTATCGACTCCATGAACGAAACCCTGATGGGCGTGCTAATTTTCTCGTACCTTAGCGTAACCATCATGAGGTAAACATTAGCCTCCTTGTTGTATATCAGCTCTTCGTAAAAAGGGAGTGAATGGGCAACGTTCTTTAGCGAATCTAAATTTGTATTGCTGAGATCTAGAGGAAAAACTCTATTAAATTCAAAAACCCTATCTTCGATGTTTCTGTCAAGAGTAAAAATGTCAAAAATGGAAAAAACCTGTTCAACCCCATCAATGGCCAGTAGATCTTTTTCGAGCTTTTGCCAACTTTTTAGGTTTCCCTCGGTGAAAAAGTTATCATCCTCAACTCCAATAACCATTATATTTTCACCTTTACCAAACATGTCGGTGTAGTGTTTATGCTGAATCAAAAGGCTATCCGTAGAGGGGAGCAGGGGCGTTGGCTCGTAGTAAAACTTAAGCGATGTGGTCATATACGCCATAAAGGCAGTAATTAAACCAACCGAGATTAAAATTAACAGCCTGTTGCGTAAAATTAATCGGGCAATAATTTGAAAAACCATAGCATACATTAATGATGCGGCAAAGGTAATAAATTTGGGTAAAGAAATAATGTTATATGATTGTCCGCTAACATACCTAAAGTTAAAATATAAGAATACGTCATTGCGAGCCTGCCTTTGCCCTGCCTTTGCCCTGCCTTTGCCGGCAGGCAGGCGGCAGGCAGGGAGTGTTTTTTATGACGAAGCAATCTAT
>JAVERU010000016.1:0-35088 GCA_034006965.1 Tenuifilaceae bacterium | reverse complement strand
ATGTCCTCGCCTCGCAATAGCTGAAGAACCACTTCAGCTTTTCGCTTTGATGTCCAGTAATTGTTCTTTTTCATACCGTCAGAAATTTAGCAATTTTTCTGCTCGGTTTTAATTGGGGCTAATATACTGTGGTAACTTTGTTTGAAGTTCCCTTTTGTTTTCCTCCTGTTTTAACTCCCCTAGCCATATTCTGGAATCTGTTGTCTAAAAGTGTCTATTTTAGATAAATGATGTATCAAAAATAGGGTATTAGATTTAGTTTAATGGCCTTAATAATGCCTATTTAGCACCCAAAAAACTTACTCCCCCTCAGCAGCCACTCCATAGTCCTTTTTACTATCAGCAAAAGGGTACTGCTTGGTATCGGTTTCCGATAACCTATCGGCCATCATCTTGGCTTGTTCCAGCACCGTTTCGGTGGCTTTGGCCTGTAGGTCGGGTGGGTAGCCGTGCTTCCTGAGTATCTTCTTAACGGCAATCCTCATCTTGGCCTGCACGTTCTCTCTTACTGTCCAGTCGATGCTGGTGTTTTTCCTAACTGTTTCAACCAGTTCCTGTGCAATGTGCCTTAGCACCTCATCGCCCAGCACCCTAACGGCACTATCGTTTACCTCAAGGGCTGAGTAAAAGGCATACTCCCTAAAATCTAAACCCAGCTCCTCGCCTCGGCGGTCGGCTGCTTTTATCTCCTTGGCTAGCTCTATCATTACCTCAATCACCTCCATAGAGGTGATAAGGTTGTTTTGGTATCGTTTAACGGCATCGTCGAGCATATCTGAGAACTTTTTCGACTGCACAAGGTTCACCTTCATCCTAACCTTTATCTCGTCTTTTAAGAGCCTTTTGAGCAATTCAAGGGCGAGGTTCTTATGCTTCATTCCCTTTACCTCGGCCAAAAACTCATCGGAGAGGATTGATATATCGGGCTTTTTAAGCCCTGCTGCATCAAAAATATCTACCACCTCATCGGTAACAATGGCATCGGAGAGGATTTGCCTTATGGCGGTGTCAATCTCATCGTCGGAGAGTTTCTTGGTGCTTTGGGTAACCTTAACTATTCTTGCCTTGATGGCCTGAAACAGGGCAACCTCATCCCTTATCTCCTCGGTGTAGGGGTGTGGTACCGATATGGCAAATGCCTTGGTTAGGGCAGTAACAGCGTTTAGGTATCGCTCCTTGCCATTCTCTAGGGCTAGGATATAGTTTGCAGCATCAATGGGAAATGCCAGCTTCTCCTTGGGCGTTAGCCCAAAGAATCGCTTGTAATTGTACCCTTTGGATAATGATGTATCGGTGGGTTGCTCGCTGAACATTTGGGCTACCACCTCATACTTGCCCATCATTACCTCGGCTGCCTCCTGCTGGTCGAAGGTGGGCTTGCCCTTTCCGCCACTCTCGGTGTAAACCGATAGGGCTTTCTTTAGGTCGGAGGCTATGCCTATGTAGTCAACTACCAAACCGCCTTCCTTATCCTTAAACACACGGTTAACCCTTGCAATGGCCTGCATCAGGTTGTGGTCTTTCATGGGCTTATCGATGTATAGGGTGTGCAGGCAGGGGGCATCAAAACCTGTGAGCCACATATCGCGGACTAGCACCAATTTTATGGGGTCGTTGGGGTCTTTTACTCGGTTGCCAATATCTTTCCGTTTCTCCTTACTTCGGATATGCATTTGCCAGTCGAGGGGGTCGGACGATGAACCCGTCATAACCACCTTTATCATACCTTTTTCGTCATCATCTGAATGCCACTCGGGACGGAGTTTTACAATGGCAGCATACAGCTCCACACATATCCTACGGCTCATACAAACAAACATGGCCTTGCCATTAAGAACCGATATCCTCTGCTCAAGGTGATTTACCAAATCCTTGGCTATCTCCTGTATTCTGTGCTCACTACCCACAATGGCCTCCAATCGTGCCCACTTGGCCTTGAGTTTCTGCCTGTCGGTTAGCTCCTCGCTCTCGGTTAGCTCCTCAAACTCGGTATCAATCCGTGGTTTCTCCTCCTCCTTTAGGTCGATTTTTGCCAAGCGGTTCTCGTAGTATATCCTAACGGTTGCCCCATCGTCAACGGCCTGCTGGATATCATACACATCAATATAATCGCCAAAAACGGCCTGTGTGTTCTTGTCGGTTTTCTCAATGGGTGTACCTGTAAAGCCGATAAACGAGGCGTTGGGCAGGGCATCCCTCATGTGTCGGGCAAAGCCATCCATAAAATCGTACTGGCTACGGTGGGCTTCATCGGCAATAACCACAATGTTTTTCCTGTCCGATAGCATTTCATACTGCCCCTTGATGCTCTTGGTTTTGCCATTGCCAAGGTCAATCCTCTCAATGGTGTCGGGCAAAAACTTCTGTATGGTGGTGAAAACAATTCCGCCTGATGATACCTTAAGCAACCTCTTTAAATCCTCCCTGTCGGATGCCTGCACTGGTGTTTGGCGGAGCAAGTCCTGACTGAGCGAGAAGGTATCAAACAGCTGCTCGTCCAAATCGTTCCTATCGGTTAGCACCACAAGGGTTGGGTTATTGAGCGATAGCACAATTTTACCAGCATAGAACACCATGGTAAGGCTTTTGCCACTACCCTGTGTGTGCCAGATAACGCCAGCCCGCCTATCGCCATGCTCCGCTGTGGCAAGCTTGGTGGTTTCAACGGCCTTGTTCACGGCAAAGTACTGGTGGTATCGGGGGACAATCTTTTTGATCTCCTCCTTATCGCTATGGAAAATGGTGAAGTGCCTAACCAGATCGAGTAGCACACGCCTGTTGAGCAAGCCCTTGGCCAGCACCTCCATTTGGGGGATGCTCTCATCGGCCACCAAACGGCCATCGATGGATTTCCAAGGCAGGAAGAACTGACGGGGTGATGTGAGTGAGCCATACACGGCCTCCCAACCATCGGAGGCAATGAGCAGGGCGTTGTAGTGGAACAGCGAGGGGATGGCCTGCTTGTAGGTTTGCAGCTGGTTAAAGGCCGATTTTATGTCGGCATCCTCGGTGACAGCATTCTTTAGCTCAATTACCACCAAGGGCAGACCGTTGATAAAAAGGATTACATCGGGGCGTTTGTTGGTGCCTGCCCGCCCGCTGGCGTGGTTGTTCTCTATAACGGTAAACTGGTTCACCACCAGAAACTCGTTGCTCTCGGGGTTACTATAGTCCACTAGCCAAACCTTATCGCCCACAATCCGATTGCCTTTTCGGTACTCCACCTCAACGCCCTCGGTGAGGTAGCGGTGGAAGGTGTAGTTGTTGTGGTACAGGCTGGGGCTATCGCTCCTAAGCACCTTTCGGAGTGCCTCCTCCTGTGCCTCGGCTGGTACGTTGGGGTTAATGGTTGCAATGGCATTCTGCAGGCGTTGCCTAAGCACCACCTCGCTGAACTCACGCTCCTGCTGGCTACCATCGGGCGATATGGTGGCACCGTGGAGGTAAGTATAGCCAATATCTATTAACTCCTGAATAAATACCTGCTCAATGCTGTCCTCTGTAATTACGTTTACCATTGTCTGAACTTTGATTTACACTGATTTTCTTGATTTACCTGATTTTTGGGTTGCCTTGACTTTGCTGATTAAACTTACCGTTAACCAATCTTCGATACTCAAGGCTTCTTGCTCCGAAGTTAATTAGTAGCCCGACTTCTAAATCGTATGCCTCAAGGTAGTTAATTGCCTGTGCAAGATGCACATCCTCAAGGTTAATCACTGCTTTTAGTTCAACAGATATTTTCTCCTCGACCAAAAAATCGACCCTACGTGTGCCAATATGCTGGTTTTTATAGTAAACGGGCATCTCGTGCTCCCGTGAAAACTTAATGCCCTCGTCGCCCATCTCAATTACCATTGCCCTTTGATAAATGACTTCCTGAAAACCATTGCCCAATGCAGAATGCACACGCATGGCACACCCAATAATACGCCCTGTAAGCTCGGAGTACTTGTAGTTCTTATTAATCATAGGCCATCAGTAAATCATATAAATCATAGTTCAGACATTTTTTACTTCTAACTCTCCTGATATTAATTTAGGGAGAAGGGTGTCTCTAAGGGATGATAATTTATTATTCTCTCTTTGAAATAATACAAGTTGCTTGAATAATTGATTTACAACCTCTATAAATTGGTTGTGAATTGTTTCGCTTGGAATGATTACATCAATTTCTTTAAAGTTGGATTTGCTGATTTCTAAAAATGTAGAACCATTTGCTCTTGCAATAACCGATTCCATATATTGCCTAAGCCAATATAGCATAAAAAGATTTGAATATGGTTGCTTACAGTTAATAGCAATATAGCCTTGATTTATAGCTGTTTCAATTTCAGTAATTGCTAAATATCCAATCGGTGCTCTTGAAGACAATAATAAAGTTCCTTTAGGCAATAAACCTGAACTTATTTGCTTTAACCCTTCTTCTGTAATTTTTTTGTCAGTATTCAATAATACGGGGAACTCTAATGTTGACAAATCCCTTGGACTAGTCCAATGCAGATTTCCTTCCCAATATTTTGGTTCCTTGGTACTAGGGGTTGTACCTCCTTTTACTGTCAATATATCACCAAGTTTTCCAACCCTCCACCCCTTTGGTATCATCCCCAGCTCGCTCTCCACCATTTCACCACCTGACGACTTGTAACCCCTCTGTCCTTCGGACATCTCCCCTGTGAGGGGAGAGAAGTTGCCGTTCTGGTCAACAGGGAACTCAAACTCCACAAACCACTGCTTAAACAGGGCTTGGGCAAGGGCTTCGAGGTTTCGGTTAATGGCGTTGTTGAGCTCAATCTTCTGGTCGAGGGAGGAGAGGATGGAGGCGATGGCGGTTTGTTCTTCAATGCTTTCAGGTGCCCATATAGTTAGCTTTGCTAGTTCCTCTGGCCTAAATGCAGGGAATGTTGTTGTGCCACTTTCTGCAAGTGTATTTAGATAAATAGTAATCTCTTCCTGAGTTAAAAAGTAGTATAAAAACTTTGGGTCAATTTTTTTAGGAGAAACTACAGCAAATCCTGTAGAGACAACAGTATTGGGCTTTGAATTTTTAATAAAACCATAGTGTTTTTGAATTGGCCTTACTGTCGAGATAATTGTGTCGCCTTCATCAACTAATCTTTTTGCTCTACTGGGAGCCTCAACCAATGGAATTATTTGGGGGTTATCAAATTTGTTTTCAGTAACAGAAGAGGTGTCAACATATTCAATAATTTCAAAACTATACCCCTTGCCAACCGATTTCTTGTTTATGTCAGCAATCTCCCCCAATTTATATTCTTTCCAGTGGCTCATAGCGGGTTGGTTGTGTTGTTGGTTAGAGATTTTATCATAGTATAGAGTATGTTTGTCATATAATTGGCTGAAAATTTGCTTTTTGTGCCAAAAGTGTGCTATATTTGTGCCAGCTCAGTAACCAATCCGTAAGGATGTAAGCGTTAAAGGAGTTAAGAAACCGTTTAGCAACCCTAAGCGGTTTTGGCTTTTTTATAGGCTTCATATTCCTTCAGTTTTTTCCTTAAGGTATGGTTTTGCTCAATATAAAAAGCTGTCCATAGCAGTAAGTACCCTTTCCTAATTGTAAGAACCACTATATACTTCTCGTTGGTGTTAAGGATATGTATTCTTTCGTCACTCCCTACGCTCTTTATCCAGACTTTTAATTCATTATGTGGTTGATTTTCAATTATAAACCTTGGATATGGTATTCTCTCCATCCTTCTTAAATCGGGTTCCCTGTTCTTTTCGTCCTCCCCTTGGTGGGTAATGTGGCAGAATGTTCTGTGGATACCATCAACCAATGGGTACCTTGGTGCCGATACAATTGTTCCTTCATACCTTGGTTGAGACGTTATAAAATGTTTTTCAAAAACAGCATAAACTGCTTTAAAGTATTCGGTAAAGTTGCCATTAAAGTCGTTTAAGCACAGCAACTCAGGAAATACCAATGGGTTTGCTGTACTCATAAACTTTTAAAGTTTTTTGGTTCCCAAATAAAAACGTTAAACTTTTTCTCTTTTATCAATGTTGACTTCATTAACGAATACCTTGAGCGGTATCGGATGTGCTCAATCAAGGCATTTTTTGCAGTGCTTGAGTGCAAGCCCCTATTTACATAGGAAACAGCTCCAGTAAGCAAATCGGCCAGTTGAACAAGTTCCACCTCGTGGGAGCGAACCTGCTGAACTTTTTTAATTATCTCCTTTGAGAAATCGTACCTATCATTTCTAAGTACCTCTTCAAGTTTGCTTACCTTTTCTTTGCTCCTTGTGTCCTTTATATCGATATAAATGTTGTGCCCATACTCAGGATTTAGAATAACCTTTAGCATACTGAAATACATTTTGTAGTAAAAAGTATCGTGTGTATGTCCAAATCTCTCATAATCGAGTTTTCCCTTGTCAGAAACCACTAGCACACGAAAGCAAATATCATCATCGTCAAAAAAATAGTCGATAACCTCTTTAAAAAATGCCAGTTGACTTTTCGATACTTTATTCCATTTAATTTCATAGGTGGCTCTGTTTTCCTTGGGATTCTTGATGTGTTTTGGTATAAGGTTGTATTTCCTCTTGATTTCATTTAGGCGGAGAAATATGTCTCCTTTTTTTGAGGCTGGACAGTAAACTGCCCCAAGAGCCATTATAGGTTCTTTGTCGTTTTGCAAATGGCAACTCTCGTCGCAGTAGATGTTAATAATCTCCCTCATACACTTCTATTTATATGGTCATACTGCAAAAAATTCATCCCTAAAATCGGCTAGCTTCTTATTGGCGAGGTTGGCTGCCTTGCTCATTGATATTATCTCCTCGGAGGCTGCACGGTATAGCAATTGCCTAAAGCGTGAGGAATGCTCACGGCCAAGGAACTCGCCTAAATCCTTTTCTTTTTTCCTGTCGGGTGATTGGTTGAGCCAAATTCTAAATCTTATAAAATTGTCGTTAGTAATTATTCCCAAATCCTTAGCCCTTGCCATAATTGCTTGAATGGATATACCATAAGTTTCCTTAATGGCAATAAGCTCTGGCAAGCTAATATTAGTCCTGTGCTCACCCACCTCAGCAATAAAAGTCTCTTTGGGCATAAGCATTGCACCAGCAAAGCGGTGGCATAGTTTTTCCTGTGCCTTGGCTTCAATATCGGGGCTAAAGGTTAGTAGTATGTGTCCCAACTCGTGCAGGGCAGTAAAACGTTTCCTTTCGTTGAGATAAGCTTTGTTAACCACAATAACAGGGATAGTTTCATTTGCCCAACCCGAAAGGCCATCAAAATCCTCGTTAGTATCTAGTTCAATTACCTTTACCCCTTTGTCCTCAAGCAGCTCAATTACATTGGGCAGGGCATTAAAACCAACCTTCCATTGGGTTAGCAGGTGGTTAACGGCCTCCTCAACATCATCGCCATTGTTTATTACAAAATCTTTAAGAGGATTGTTAAAAGAGTATGGGATATTGAGAAATTGCTCCAGCTCGATGTAACGCTCAATGGAGTTGGTTACACTCTCCTTTATGGAGTTTATTTCCTTCTTTGGCATTCGGCTCTTTTTCCTAAACTCAATATTCTGAATTTCCACAGTGTAGGGTTGGAAAAAGTAGTCGGGCTTAACGTTTAGGGCATTGGCTAGGGCAATAATAACCTTACTGTCGGGCATCATTAGGCCATCCTCATATTTTTTAATGGCGTTATGGCTAACAATACCCTCCATTCTGCTGGCCAGCTCACGGAGCGATAGCCCAGCAAGGGTTCTGGCCGATTTTATTCTATTGCCAACGGTTTGTTTCATAGTTGTTAGGTTTGGTTTACAAAACTATATAAATAAACGGAAATGTAAACCAAAATGTTTCTTAAATTTTTATAGAAAATATTTTTAGTTGACAGTTGTAACACATAAACCTTGTTGTTAAAAAAAACTATTTCAGCAATTTTCGGTTATCAGCATCTCGCAAGATAATCATTTGCTGAATGGCTACCTTGTTAAGCTTTATCAATCGCTCTTTCTGAGGTATGTTTTCGTTGATAAGCATAGCATTTATGCTTTCCATATTTGCAAGGCAAATAAGCTCGTTTATAGTGGCATAATCACGAATGTTACCTTTTACATTAGGGTTTGCATCCCTCCACTGTCTTGCAGTAATACCAAACAATGCAACATTAAGAACATCGGCCTCATTGGCATATACTATTGAAGTTTGTGTTGCCGAAAGTTCTTGCGGGATGAGGTTTTGTTTAATTGCGTCGGTGTGAATGTGGTAATTCAATTTAGCAAGTTCCCGCTTTGCGGTCCAGCCAAGCTGACTCTGCTCTTCTTCTTTAAGCCTTTGAAATTCATTAATCAAGTATAGTTTAAAAGGAACACTAATGGCTGAACCAAATTCAAACGCAATGTCTTTGTGGGCATAAGTTCCACCGTACTTACCTTTTTTAACTATAATACCAACAGCATTAGTTTTTTCTATCCATTCCGAAACGCTCAGGACAAAGCTTGGCAATCCGGCTTGTGATTTTAAGTGGTCAAATTCGACCACTTTAAAGTTTGGGTTGTTTATTTGTTCCCAAGTGCCTATAAATTCTAAAGTAAAACGACTTCTCAACCAGTTCTTAATAATATCGGCAGCACGGCTTTGACTTTCCTTGGCATTTGCCATATCGGTTAGTGAAATGTAATCTCTCTCCTCAACAGATATTATTGTTATTTCAGTATCCTTTACGCTGATTTTTGCCATACTTCAGTAATCAATATTTTCTAATATCGCCACAAAACCAAAGGTTGCTTAAATTTTTATTCCAACCTTGAAAAGGTTTTCCTTTATCTTGATTTGCAGCTCATTGGATTGCTCAAACTGCTCCTTTAGCTCCGTTGCAATGGCGTTTACCTTCTCCTCAAAGGGGATTCCATCGCCCTCAACATCCTCGGTGCCCACATATCGGCCAGGCGTTAGCACAAAGTTGTTGGCCTCCACCTCGGCAATGGTAGCTGCTTTGCAAAAACCTGCTACATCCTCATACTTGCCGTCCTTATTTCTCCAAGAGTGGTATGCTTTGGATATTTTGGCAATATCATCATCGGTAAAGGCTTTGTTCTTTCGGCTGGTCATTGTACCAATTTTTCTGGCATCAATAAACAGTATCTCGTTGCTTCTATCCCTGAACTTATGATTCTTCCTGTTCCTTGCCAAGAACCATAGGCAGGCGGGTATTTGTGTGTTAAAGAATAGTTGTGTGGGTAGTGCAACCATACAGTCAACCACACCTTCCTGTATCATTGCCTTTCTGATCTCACCCTCGTTGCCCGAGCTGGTGGTCATTGAGCCATTGGCCAGCACAATGCCAGCCGTTCCGCTTGGGTTAAGCTTGTTAATGAATAGTTGTAACCAAGCATAGTTGGCATTGCCCACGGGTGGGATTCCATAACGCCATAGGTGGCTATCCTGTAAACTCTCGCCTCCCCAGTCGGAGATGTTGAAGGGTGGGTTAGCCATTATGTAATCGACCTTTAAATCCTTATGCTTATCGGCATGGAAGGTATCGCCCAGCTCAATCTTAGCATCAATACCACGGATGGCAAGGTTCATCTTACAGAGTTTGTAAGTAGTAGGATTGCTCTCCTGTCCATATACTGCAATATCGCCAATCTTTCCCCCGTGAGCATCGAGAAACTTCTCGCTCTGCACAAACATACCTCCTGAGCCACAGCAACCGTCATATATTCTACCCGTGTAGGGTTCAAGCATCTCCACAAGCAGTTTTACAATGCTCTGTGGGGTGTAGAACTGACCACCACGCTTGCCCTCGGCATCGGCAAACATGCCAAGGAAGTACTCATACACACGGCCAAGCAAATCCTTGCTGCTATGCCCTTTCTGGTTAAAACCAACGTTGCCAATCATATCCAGCAGCTCACCCAACCGTTTCTTATCAAGGGCGGGTCGGGCATAGTCTTTTGGTAGTACCCCCTTAAGGCTAGGGTTCTCCTTCTCAATGGCCTCCATGGCATCATCGATATCCTTACCAATGCTGGGTAGCTTAGCACGCTCATATTGTAGATACTGCCACCGTGCTGATGAGGGAACAAAGAACACGTTCTCGGCAAGGTACTCATCCTTATCCTCGGGGTCGGATAGGGGGTCGCCCTTTAGTTTTTGGTATAGCTCATCAAATGAATCGGAGATATACTTTAGGAAGATTAGCCCTAGTACAACGTGCTTGTACTCGGCAGCATCCATATTATTTCTTAGCTTATCGGCGGTTGCCCACAGGG
Organism: Tenuifilaceae bacterium; assembly: GCA_034006965.1. Classification (GTDB taxonomy): domain Bacteria; phylum Bacteroidota; class Bacteroidia; order Bacteroidales; family Tenuifilaceae; genus Perlabentimonas. The sequence continues at coordinate 24,833 of JAVERU010000016.1, read as the reverse complement.
TTTTTTCAAGGTCTTTGGTGTCTAGCATTATAGAGAGAGTGAAGTGTTAGCAAAAAATGTGTCACTTCAAAATTAGCTATTTATGCCAAACTACTACATTTTGTTTTGCTTAAAATGGAGATAAATTGAACATTAATAAACAAAAAAAGAGGCTGGCTGGCCTCTTTGTCTTAACAATACAATTCATCTGTTTTATTGAAAGAACTTTACCGATTGCATTCATAAAATCGCTTGCCTGTTTATAACCTAAATCGGAACATTATCCACCACCGCCTCAATTACCTCCTGTATGCTGGTTGATACATTCGATAGAAAATCGAAGCCTGTTAGCTCCTCAATATCATTAACGCTAACCCTATAATCGTACCACTTTGTGCCAACTACCTCTTGTGTGTTGGGCATGATAACGGCAATTACTCGGGTGTTGGTGTTTATGCGCTCTAGGTCGTTGTCGCCATTGTTAAGCACCACAATTATTTTCCAAGTGGTGCTTGGCACTCTAATATTACCATTGTCAATGGTTTCAGCATATCCATTAGATCCAGCGCCACCCTGCCCGTGTGGCCCAGCAACGATGTATAGCTCCTTTCCCGATTTTGCGAGGTTTCTACTGTAGGTCTCAAGGGCAGCCCAAACACCTTGGTTGTTACTGGGTGCCTGTGGCATCATGTTGGTCATCAGAAAAGTTTCCGAATTGGCCGCTACGGTAGCTGTTCGATCTGCGCTGGGGCAGAGATGTCCTCTGTCGAAACCAGAACCCGAATATGATGTGCTGGAGACTCTGTACCAGCTGGATGGTAGCGAGTAGTCAGTTCTAAAATCATCTTGCCGTTTTACATCACCCAAGTAGCTGGTGTTCAAATGCCAGCTAACCCAGTTTGCTGTTCGAGTTGTGTTGTTGTACGATAGATGGTACTGATCCTTTACCATCAGGTAGTCGTTGGCGTTAAGAATATTGTCGGTAGCAGAGCTGGGATTTCCCAGTAGCATATGGTGATTATCGGGTACGCTTAGAGGTGCCTTCAGGGTTGTGAAGCTAATGGTTTCGCCATAGGCAACACCTTTTGCATTTATGGCATAGGCTCTTAGGTAGTATGTTTGCTCTGGAGTAAGGTCTTCGAGAATAAGAGAAAACTCTCCCAGCCCTTCGCCCTCCTGTAGCTTTTCGTCGTCAATTGTGGGTTCTTCTGCTGTTGACCAGCAAAAGCCACGCTCTGTAATATCGCCACCCCCTCCCGAAGTTGCATCACCTGCTACGGCGGCTGCATTCCAAGTTACTGAAGAAACGCTTACGGTTGAAACCGCAGGCAATGCCATTGAGGTTGAGAATGTTTGAATCTCACCATATGATGTTCCCAGCATATTGGTTCCATACGACCTAACTTGGTAGCTTGTGTTGGGTGATAGTTGGGAAATTGTACTTGTAAAATCGCCAACACCCTCACCCTCTTGGGTAAAGCCGTTGTTGTTTTCAAGCGTTGGATACTCTGAAATGCTCCAGCAAAAACCGCGTGCAGTAACCTGCAAACCACCATCGCTGTCGACAGCACTTTTAAGAATGGCAGTATCCTCTTCGATGTTTGAGACCTCTGTTGAGGTTAGTGAGGGAAGGGTGTTTTCTTCTTCGTTACAACTTGAGAGGGAAAAGAGAGCAGCAATAATTGCAATTGATAAGAACCTGTAAACTAAATGCTTCATAAAAAAAGAATAGGTAAATATATATTAATAGCCCCCAAATGTAGTTAAAATACTATAGTGTGCAACTCAACTTTCTATTGACGTGTGGTGATATATCACAGCAAATAAATGAAACCCCAAAGGCATAGATGCTAAAGGGTGCAGTAAGCAGTGGTCAAAACTAGACCCCAAGCATCTCTGGCGACAGTAGCAATTGAACGGAGTATACTCAGGGCAATGGGGCTAATCTGTTCAAAAAATAGCAAAAGGTAGTGGTATGGCGCATGAGTTTAATCCTGCTTTTAGTCAGTAGCGTTGGTTATGTCGGTTGCCACCTTCAAAATTTTGTATACCTTACCATTGGCGTCTCTAATTGGGGTATAGGTTTCGAGGAAAACAAACTCTTTACCAGATATATTCACACGGGTAGTTTGTTTTTGAACTTCACCTTTGCGCAGGTTTGACCAAAACTCCTCGTAATGCATACGTTGCTGTTCTGTGAGGACCAGATTATCGGAGTGATGCGTGCCAATGGTTTCGGACCGTTTTAACCCGAGCAGGTCAAGGTACGCATCGTTGATGTTAATGATCTTTCCTTTGGAGTCGTATTCCATTACGTAGGCCGATGCATTTAATGCTTCAATTATGCCCTCCATTTCGATCGATTTACGAGTAGCCTCTTCCTGCGTGGCTTGCAGCTCCTCAAGGTTTTGCCGCATCTCCTCTTCCTGGGCGGCCATTACCTCGGCTTGTTCCTGCGATTTTTGAAGAAGTTCGGTAGTTCTTTGGTTAACCCTAACGGTTCGAAGGGTTGATGCAATACTCTCACCAATTATTTCAACAAATTCAATTTCGAATGGCTCGAGTATCTTGAGTGATGCAATCTCAGTAACGCCCATCACTTCACCCTCTATAATCAGTGGGACAATTAGCACGTTATTTGGGTTGGTGGTTCCAAGGCCTGATCTTATCTCCACATAGTTCTCGGGCAATTCTTTTAGGTATATCGTACCTTTTTCGGCGGCACATGTGCCAATTAGCCCATCGCCCAGCTCAAACGATTTGTTGAGAAACCTATTCCTGTCATAAGCAAAGGATGCAGCTAAATCGTATGTTACAGGGGTATTATTCTCGTTTTTCACAAAAATACCACCCAGATCGGCCTTTAGGTACCATACTAGGTTTTTAATTATTTCCTCGCTTAATCTGGATAGGTTGTCGTTATTCTGCCTCAGAATATCGCCAAACTTGGCCAAACCTTCATTTATCCAGCGCCGTTTATCATCTTCCACCTTTCTTTGCCGCTCATCCTCCTTTGCCTTTCTTAGGCTCTCGCGCATATCGAGTAGCGATTTGCCCAGCACATCCTCGTTGCTCAAAAGGGTAAGCTCCGAGTCGAGCTTGCCCTCCTCAATGCTTTTGGCAAATTCTGTCTTGGCCAGTAGCCCATCAATCGACTTGTTAAGCGCATCGCCCATGCGGGCAACCTCATCGCCGGTGTTAAGCTGTACGTGCATACCCCGATCGATTCTTCCGTGTGCAAGATCCTCTAGCAGGCGGGTGATATGCTTTATGGGTTTGGTTATGCTGTCGGCAAGGAGGATGACAGTAATTACAAGTACGATCATGCCGATTACCCCTACCATTAGCCCTGTGTTGTAGCTCTTGTTGGCATCCTTTAGGATGGTTCGCTCAGGTATTGCCATGCCCAGAGACCACGGGGTTTCTGTTCTTCCAACAGCAATTGGGCTAAAGCTGTAAAAGTAGCTTTCGCCTGCTTCGTCTTTGTGCGTAAAGCTGAATTTTTGCCCCCTTTTTATTCTATGCATTATTTGCTGTTGCTCCACAAGGTTGGGGAATACCTCTTGTATTTTGCGAGAAAAGATGCTGGTATCGGCATGTGCTACGAATGTTCCCTGGTTGGAAATTAGGAATGCGTTTCCTTCATCGTATGGTTTAATGCTGGCTATAAGCTCTTGAAATCGGCCAAGAAAAAGGTCGATACCCACTACCCCTATAAATCGACCGCTAATGTTCATGGGAGTCACAAGCGAGGTCATTAATCCTCCCTGCTGAAAGTCAGAAACGTAGGGTTCAATAACCGATTCTTTAGCCGAGGCTTTAAGCGCTCCGTAAGCAGCGGGGTCGCCCTCAATGCTTCGCTGCTCGTACCTAGACACAAGCCTACCATTCTGTCGTGTGATAATGTGGAGCCACCTACCGTAGGGTTTGTCCCAGTTGGGGTCGAGGTAGGTAAGCTCCCAGCTATCCCATATGGCGTCAAAATGGGGGTTGGTAATCATTACCTGTCGATACATACCCATGATTAGCTCGCGCCACTGCTCAAAGGGTAGCTGCTTATGCTCAAGAAATGTGCTTGACATAGTTCGGGCTACTGCAATATCGCTATTTAGCCAGCTCTCAATAACCATAGCGTAATGGTCCGTGTATGAGATGGTAAGGCTGGTGAGATTTTTTCGTGCTGCCCTTTGCGATGTGGTTGAGAAATAGCCAATGGTTACTGCAAACAGAATCAAGGCCACGCCCAGAACAAAAACGGATATTTTCTGTCGAACATTGAGCTTAATCTTCATAACAAGGATGGTTGTTGGATTATGGTATCAAGCTTTAAACATAGCAAAAAATAGGATATCGAACGCACAGTTTGTTCATTTTATTACTTTATTAAACATTGTTGTCCAGGGAAATTAATGCTACAAAATAAGATCCTTCACTCCACTGCGTTACGTTCAGGATGACAGTGCGTTATAAATTGAAGGGGAGAGGGGGGGGCTTGGTGGGGGCGAAGCCGCCACCAAGCCCCCCCTCTCCAAACATTATGAATAGCCTGTCATTTCGACCGAGGGGAGAAATCTTTAAAAGGTTTACCGGACACTACTGTTAATTAAATGCTCTATTGGAGCAAAAAGCAGATTTGGCCTTAAAAAATCAGAATACTATCATTTTTTAATTATTTTTGCTTTTGCCTGAGGATTAACCCAGAGCTTTTTGAGCAATACCCTTGCTAAAATTAACTTAACCACCATACAACACCATGATACCTAATGACCATTAAATCTACTGGTGATATACACGCTAGGTTAAAGCTGCTCAAGTCTATCTCAATTTTTAAAGATCTCGATAGTACGTTACTTGTCGATTTGGCCGAGGCGCTTACACCAAAAACAATTAAAACCAATGAGGTTCTGTTCAGTAAGGGCGAGAAGGACTACTCCCTTTACCTTGTGGTATCGGGTAAGGTGAAGGTTCATTCTGGCGATCATATTTTTGCTCATTTTTCAAAGAATCAGTATTTCGGAGAGTACTCATTAGTTGATTCAACCCCCCGCAGTGCAACCGTAACCGCTGTTGAGCCCACCGAACTACTGAGGCTCGAGCAGAGGGTGTTTTACACTTTAATTGAAAAACTTCCCCATATCTCACAGGGTATGCTTAAGGCCCTTGTGTTAAGACTTAGGGATTACAATAAGCTGGAAGCCGAGCTTACCCAGAAGAACATTGAGATTGAGAATCAAGCTAAGGAGCTTGAAAAACAGCGCGCCGAGCTAGAGGCATTGAACTCCACCAAGGATAAGTTCTTTGCCATAATTGCACATGATCTAAAAAACCCATTCAGCACCGTTTTGGGGTTAAGCGAGCTGTTGGCCCGTGAGTTTGAAACCTTCGATTCGGAAAGCCTCAAAAACTTCATTAAACAAATCTATAAATACTCAAATAGCACTTTCAACCTGCTTGAGAACCTGCTTCAGTGGTCGATGGTGCAAACCGGCCGGATGCCCCTTAAACCACAATTCGTTAACCTCAAAGATATTATTAAGGATAGCGTTGAGCTGCTTGACGGAAATGCTGTAAGCAAGGGCATTAATATCGAGATGTCGCTTTGCGAAGAGTGCATTGCATTTGTTGATACAAACCAAATAACGGCAGTTGTTCGTAACCTGCTAACCAATGCCATAAAGTTTACCGCTGTAGATGGTATCGTTTCTGTTTCGGTTAAACCTTACAACGAGTTTTGGCTAGTAACCATTGCTGATAACGGTATTGGCATTAGCGAGTATGATCAAAAAAAATTATTTAAGATCGATTCAAACCCAACCACCATTGGCACCTCACAGGAGAAGGGAACCGGTTTGGGGCTAATTCTATGCCATGAGTTTGTGGAGCGTAATGGAGGGAAAATTTGGGTTGAAAGCGCCCTTGGTAAGGGGAGCAGCTTTATGTTTACCGTTCCAAAATCCGATAAAAACCTAGAGTCCGTTTAGTCCTTGAAAATTGCTATCGTTGGTACTAAGGGTATTCCCAATGCTTATGGAGGGTTCGAAGCCTTTGCCGAGAATATATCGGTTAGGTTAGCAGCCAAAGGCTTTGCTGTAACCGTTTTTCAGCCGCACCAAACAACCGCTCACCTTGAACCTTTTGAATCGGTAGCTCGATTTGGGGTGAAGGTTTTTGGGCTATTGCCCCAGAACTTGCAAAGGGTTCAGTACAACCTCTCCACTTTGCACAACCTAAAGCATCAAAACTTTGATGTGGCTCTTTGCTGCGGGCATAGCCCCTCTATTTTCTTACCCTTCTTCTCGCGAAGGTTTAGACACCATCTGGTTGTGAATATGGACGGGTTGGAGTGGAAAAGGGAAAAGTGGGGATTTTTTGCTCGTTCAATGCTAAAGCTATCAGAAATGCTAGCCGTTAAGTTTTGCAACACCCTGGTTGCCGACAGCCAGGCTATCCAGCTCTACCTAATAAATCAATACAACAAAAAATCGGTGTACATACCCTACGGAGCTAATGACGACGAGGTTGGGTTAGATGATGTTGTTTTAGAAAAACATAGCCTCCAGCCCATGGAGTATGGACTACTAATCGCTAGGATTGAACCCGAGAACAGGATTGAACAGGCCCTCAAAGCATTTAATGCTTTGAATAAGAAGCTAGTGGTGGTTGGAGGGCTTGAAACACCATATGGTAAGGCGATAATGAAACGGTTCTCTGGATTTAAAAATGTTGTTTTTGCCGGTGGAGTGTATAACCAATCCTCACTCAATACCCTCCGTAAATACTGTAGGGTGTATTACCATGGGCATACCGTGGGCGGAACAAACCCTTCGTTGCTCGACGCCATGGCCGCTGGGTGTATGGTGGTTGCCAGCGATAATGTCTATAACCGCGAGACTCTTAACCACTGCGGATTTTTTTTTAACAGCCCTGAAGATCTCCTGGAGAGAATAAATGAAGCCTGGAATGCTGATGGTATTGCACGATATGCAATGGCAGAACGTTGTATTGAAAGAGTGAAAGAACATTACACATGGAGTGTTGTTGTGGATAGGTACGTTAACCTTTTTAATAGCTTGACGAATGAGAAAGCATAAGATTGTATTTGTGTTTGTTGTGTTTGCCATGATAACCTTTTTGTGGAGCGGGTGTTCAACACAGCGTATATTCAGTCGGACAGAAAGCTTCGAGAGTTTTTATCAAAAGTTTCATAACGATACAGCTTTTCAGCACTCTCGCATACATTTTCCTTTGCAGGGGAAAAAGGTGGACAGCACGGGTGAGCAAGATTGGACATTGCAGAATTGGACAACACTTACCATTCCTGTGTTCGAGGTCGACACATCGGTATTTAACGTTAGCTACGACCAGCAACCAAGATCGTTTACCCAAAAATCATGGATTGACAATTCGGGCTTTAGCGTTGAGTTCCGATTCGAGGTAATTAAGCGTAAGTGGTTCCTTGTGTTTGCCGAGGAGGTAAATCTATAGCATGTTGAGCACAAGCGAAGAGAACCAGATAGATAGGAAAATTTGCTGCATAAAAACGTTAGAATAATTTGATTGATTGCCATCACACGCTCAGGCACATTTGGCTGCCCCAGCGCACCTGCGACCGCTTCGCAGCTTAAAGAGCCTTCATTTTGCCTACGCACTCAAGCTCACCCGCCACCCTTAATAGCTCGTTGACATGAATTATGGAAAACAGAAGGTTAAATGACCTGAAAAATGTATTTTTGAAACTTAAATCTACCTTTGAATTAAATGAAACTATACGAAACATTAGAGAAACAACTCAAGAAAGAACCCAACTTCGTGACAGACAACGGAGAACTGAAAAAATGGGTAGTGCTGAACAAAGCACAGAACTTTGACGAAGAATTGATTGGACTGTTGCTCGACAATACCGAACTAAAAGAGAAGTTTTTTGTAAACGTAAAAGAAGTGCTTGTTTTCAAGCAAAATCTCTTCCTGGATTTTCTGGAGCAGAAAAGCTACCTTAATGACAGCTATACGCGCTACAAAAACAAAATCGGTCTTACCATTGATGGCAAATTCCTGAAACAACGCAACGAGGTGGCTTTGGTGTGGCCGTTTAAAGACTGCATACTAGAAGGGGGACAAAGCCGGGAAGAAGACAAACGGGAAGAAATATTCTTTAACGAAATTTTAGCACAGGACGAAATTACCCAGCTTTTAGAGCCTAAAGTGCTGACCAACGCTAAACGCATAAATGCCGAAGGCGAAAAACCGCTTGACCAATTTAACAGAAACGAATACGGCACCATTACCGACAACCTGATTATTAAAGGCAATAATCTGTTGGCACTACACACACTAAAAAAAGAATTTGCCGGAAAAGTTAAACTGATTTATATAGACCCGCCTTATAACACAGATTCAGATAGTTTCAAATACAATGACAGTTTTAATCATTCTTCTTGGCTTACTTTCATAAAAAACAGACTTTATACTGCAAAAGAGTTGTTAAATAAAGAAGGAGTGATTTTCATACATATTGGAGACCAAGAGTTACATTATTTAAAAATTGTTGCTGACGAAGTTTTTGGGAGAGATAACTTTATTGCAACTATTCCAAGAAAAACACGAAGCGGTAAATCAGATGTTCCGTGGAAACTTTCTCAGGATTTTGATTGGATGCTTGTTTATACAAAGTCAGCACCAAAAACAACACAACTTTTCAAAAGAGCCATTGAACGCAGATATCATAAAAGTGATGATTTTCCTAATGATGAATGGAGGCTATCAGATTTGACAACCCAAAGGTCAATAATTGAAAGACCTAATTCAAATTTCACAATGATTAATCCTAAAAATGGGGATAAATATCCTGTGAATCCGAATAGATGTTGGAGTGTAACAGTTGACACTTTCGAGGAATTTTATAGAAAAGGAAAGATTGTTTTTCCAGGCGATTATGATTTTTTGAAAATTAGCATACCTGCTATGCGGATTTTCAAGTCAGAAGAAGTTGAGAAGAATGGTGATGATTTCGATAAGACCTATATTTCTTCTGACTTTTTGAACAAAGCTATGAATGAATTGCTTGGAACAGATACTTTTAACAAAATCGGAACCGATGAAATGGTCGCCCTTTTTGGAAATAAAAAGTTTGACTATCCTAAAAATGAATTATTACTACAAAGGATTATTGAGTACTCAACCAATGATAGTGACATTGTTCTTGATTTTTTCTTAGGCAGCGGAACTACCGCATCAGCAGCCCATAAAATGGGAAGACAGTACATTGGCATTGAGCAAATGGACTACATTGAAACAGTTGCCGTGGAAAGGCTTAAAAAAGTCATTGGTAAAAAAGTTCCATTGGCACAGGGTGAAGCAACTCAACAAGAACTTGCCCTGGTAAACGAACAAAATGGAGAATACTTCAAGTTGGAATATGACAAGGGAGGAATTTCCAAATCCGTGAATTGGCAAGGCGGTGGCTCATTCGTCTATCTCGAGCTGAAAAAATTCAACGAAACTTTTATGGAGCAGATTGAAGAAGCAAAGAGTACCGAAACTCTTTTACAGATTTGGGAGCAAATGAAAGCCAAGTCGTTTTTCAAATATAGTATCGATTTACGCGCTTTTGAAAACAGTTTAGATGAATTCAAACAATTTGACCTGAAAAGACAGAAAGAAATTCTTTGCGAGCTATTGGACAAAAACCAGCTGTACGTCAATCTCTCTTCGCTCAATGATGCCGATTTTGCCTGCACGGAAGAAGAAAAACGTCTGAACCAAGATTTTTATCAAATAAAGAAGTAATAAAATGCTACCCCATAAAACTAATAGTGAAATATTATTGTACCAAGCGGATGACGGGCAGATAAAAATTCAGGTTCGCTTGGAGAATGAAACCGTTTGGCTCACACAGGCCGATATGATGGAATTGTTTCAAACCACCAAGCAAAATATCAGCCTTCACATAAAAAATATTTTTGAAGAAGGCGAATTGGATGAATATTCAGTTGTCAAGGAATACTTGACAACTGCCGCAGACGGCAAAAGTTACCGCACTAAACATTACAACTTAGATGTCATCATATCGGTCGGTTACCGGGTGAAATCGCTACGTGGCACACAGTTTCGGATATGGGCTACCGAACGTTTGCGCGAATATCTGATTAAGGGCTTCACCATGAACGATGACTTGCTGAGGCAGGGCGGAGGCTATTTTGAAGAATTGCTGGAACGCATTCGGGATATTCGCTCGTCAGAAAAAGTATTTTACCGGAAAGTGCTAGAAATTTATGCAACCAGTATCGATTACGACCCGAGAGCCGAAATTACTCAACTTTTTTTCCAAACAGTTCAAAACAAGCTGCATTGGGCTGCTCATGGTCACACAGCTGCTGAAATAGTTTTTCAAAGGGCAAATGCCCAATTGCCATTTATGGGCTTAACAACATTTAAGGGTAAAAAACCAACTAAACAGGAAATAGGTGTTGCCAAAAACTATCTCTCCGAAGAAGAATTAGCCGTATTAAACCGCTTGGTTTCCGCATACTTGGATATTGCTGAAATCAACGCCATGCAGCACAAGCCCATGTATATGAAAGATTGGATTGAAGTTTTGGACGGGTTTATCAAAATGAGCCGACAAGATGTATTGACCCACGCAGGGAAAATTTCGGCAGAGATAGCACAGCGTAAAGCATTGGCAGAATATGAGACATACAAAAGCAAATCGGACAATGAGCTATCGGAAGTTGAAAAGCAATTCATAGCAAGTATTGAACAAGCCGATAAAAAATTGAAAGCATTAAAATCCAACAGTACTAAAAAGAAAGAGTAATGGGATTCCTATACGAAATATTCAATAATTCATTCGTTCAGAAAGCGTTGGCCCAGGTTGTCATTCCCGGCAGCATTGCAGATAACTTGAAATTTGGTATCAGACCTTATCAGGAAGAAGCTTTCAAACGATATATTTTTCTTGATCGGGAAAATCTGGATGAAAAACCGAATAAACCTTACCACTTGCTTTACAACATGGCCACGGGCAGTGGCAAAACACTGGTGATGGCAGGTTTAATGCTCTATTTATACGAAAAAGGGTATCGCAACTTTTTATTTTTTGTAAACAGTAACAATATCATTCAGAAAACCAAAGACAATTTTCTGAATCCGCAGGCTTCAAAATACCTGTTCAACGACAAGATTGTGATTGACGGAAAAGAAGTGCTCATCAAAGAGATTGACAATTTTGAAGAAGCAGATAATCAGAATATCAACTTAAAGTTTACCACCATTCAGCAGCTTCATATTGACCTAAACAACACCAAAGAAAACAGCGTTACCTACGAAGATTTTAAGGACAAAAAAATAGTCCTGATTGCAGATGAAGCCCACCATTTGAATTCGGCCACCAAAAGCAATGGAACATTGTTTGGAAGCTGGGAAGGCACGGTTTTAGAAATTCTCAATCAGAATTTTGACAATATCCTTTTGGAGTTTACCGCTACGCTGGATTATGAAAGTCGTGAGATAGTAACCAAGTATCAAAACAAGGTAATTTACAAATATGACTTGTCTCAATTCCGTATTGATAAATACTCAAAGGAAATCAACCTTATCCGTTCCTTGTATGACGAGCAAGACAGAATTATTCAAGCCGTAATATTGAACTTATATAGGCAAGAATTGGCTACTTCAAATAATATCAATTTGAAGCCTGTAATTCTGTTCAAGGCAAAAAGAACAATTGCAGAATCGGAACAGAATAAAGAGAAGTTTCACAAGCTAATTGATGACTTTTCGGTGGAAATGGTGGAGAAAATCCAAATGACTTCCACTGTTCCAATCGTTCAAAAGGCATTCAGATTTTTTGAAGCAAATGGTATTTCAACTAACAAAATTGTAAAACGCATTCAGGCCAATTTTAAACCTGAGAATTGCCTGAGCGCCAACAATGATGCAGAAGCCGAGCAAAACCAAATTTTGCTCAATACATTGGAAGATGAAAACAACCCGATACGTGCCGTTTTTGCCGTTCAGAAGCTGAATGAAGGCTGGGACGTTTTGAATTTGTTTGATATTGTTCGACTTTATGAGGACCGGGACGGGAAAAACGGAATACCCGGAAAGACTACTATTTCCGAAGCACAATTAATTGGTCGTGGTGCAAGATATTATCCTTTTGCTTTAGAAAAAGGCCAGGACAAGTTTACCCGAAAATTTGATGACGATATTTCCAACGATTTGAAAACGTTGGAAGAATTGTATTACCACACCAAAGAAGATAGCCGATACATTTCTGAATTGAAGAAAGCCCTTGTTGATTCGGGAATTTATGAAGATGATGCTAATTTGGTTCAGCTCAATTTGTTCTTAAAACCTGAATTTAAGAAAACAGATTTTTACAGAGACGGACACGTTTTTTTCAACAAGAAAATTGCTAAGAGTTTTGACAACATAAAATCATTTGTTGATTTAGGCGTAAAGAAAACCAACTACCGTCACACATTATCTTCGGGAGTTGGAAGAATGTCGAGTGCATTTTTTGAAATGGAGTCGACCCAATCAAATGATGAAGTAATCAAAACCAAAGATGTAAAACTCACCGAAATTCCGAAAAACACAATTCGTTTTGCTTTAAGCCAAAACCCGTTTTTCTATTTTGATAGTTTATCTCATTACTTTCCAAGCGTTGGTTCACTTTCCAATTTTATTGAAAGCACAGACTTTTTAGCAGGTTTGGAAATCACATTTAGCGGAACAGCCAACCGATTAAAAGAAATCAGCCATTTCGACTATTTGCAAGCCCTAAACGGATTATTGCTAGCAATCGAAGCCGATATTAAAGGCAATTCAACAGAATACGAAGGTTCAGACTATATTTCAGATCGTATTCTCAATGTATTTAAAGACAAAGAAATAAGAGTAAACAAATATGATGAGAGAGCTAAAGGACAGGAAGAATTGGTAGCCAATGAGCCTTGGTATGTTTACAATGCAAATTACGGAACAAGTGAAGAGAAGAAATTTGTAGAACTGTTTTCCAGACGATTTGAAGGACTAAATCAGAAGTTTGAGAACATTTACCTAATCCGTAACGAAAGAGAAATTAAAATCTTCGATAAACTCGGACGAGCTTTTGAACCAGATTTTTTACTGTTCTGCAAACAACGTGACGGAGAGCAAATGACTTTTCAGGTTTTCATAGAACCGAAAGGAGAGCATTTAAAGGGCTTCGACAAATGGAAAGAAGACTTTTTGAATGAAATAAGGGCAGAACAAAAGACCATCAAAATCCAAACAGACACATATTTGATAACAGCAGTTCCTTTTTATAATTACAACAGTGAAAACGAATTTAAGACGTCATTAGAAAACACATTAAACGAATAGAAATGCCAACGCTCATCAGCCACACACATTATTCACTCTTTGTTCTTTTCTTTAGTTGTTCGTGAGCCGCAAGCGGGTTGCCAAGTCGCACAAGCCACCGCTCAGACCAAAACTTGGTAAACCTGGCTGACGGCAAGGCGGGGAGTGTGTCTGTTCCCAACGCACGAAAGAAATGACATTGCATCAAATTTGACAACAACAAAACGACAGAAAATTCAACGCTAGTGCTCACACCCCATCCGTTGTGCGTTATTCTTCAACGGTTTTGGCGAAGCGCCATCTTCTGTGCGACCAAAGCCAATCCGCGGGCTTTCTGTTGATAACCTCCACTAATTTTTGTGCATAAATATCGGTTACACTACCCGACGGGAGAGAGGCAGGGTTGTCAGCTAGGAGCGAGAGTTCAACCTCGTAGTAACCCCGTTTAACCCTATAGATGTCTATGAAAAAAATGGGTAGGTTGTGAAGATGCGAATACTTCTCGGGGCCATACAGAAAAGGGGTGTTCTGCTCAAAAAAATTTGCCCAATACGCTTGTTCTAATTGTTTTTTTGTGGGACTTTGATCGGCAGCCATAACAAATATGGTTTTCTTATCCTTATGCTCCTCAAAGGTTTCGGAAGTAAATTTGGTAGATGCCAGGATGGTGCCATATTTCCTCCGGCTGGCCTTCACAAACTTGTCGATAAGGGGGTTGCTAAGCTCCTTATAAAAAGCTACTACGCTAGTATTAATTTGGCCGCTGGCCGAAAGGCTACCCCACTCCCAGTTGGCAATGTGGCCTGTAAGGCCAATAATGCTTTGCCCCGATTTTAGGTAGGGCTCAAGGATCTCGGGGTTTATCACTTTGTGCCGCCTAACCACCTGTTGGTGTGTCATGAGGAAAGCCTTAACCCCTTCGATAAATACATCGGAAATATTTCTGTAGATAAGCTTGGTGAGCCTCTGTTTCTCTTCTACAGGTAGGTTGGGGTATGCCCTTGCAAGGTTCTCGTCAATAGTCTTGCTGCGATAGCCAAAAACCCTGCGTAGCATGAACGCAAAAAAGTCGGAAAACCAATACATTACCCTAAAGGGCATGATTCCAATTAGCACAATTCCAACAAAAAATGCTGCGGCTGTTATAAAGTTTAAGATGTACTTCATGGTGGTAATAATTCGTTACGCAAAGTTGATCGCATGGTCGCAACCTTAAAAGCTAAGCGGTTTGATTGGCAATACTTTAGGTGTAGATAATGTATGAGATTAAGCGTTCCAGATTACTTAACACGGAGATGTTCTACGGTTTTATTACGCTGTTGTTACAACCAAAAAAAACCCTATATCAGCAAAACCATTAAATTGTTAAGGAAAGAGGTTTTTACTGCTACACCAAAAAATCTACAATTATTCCATCGGAGGTTAGAAAATGCTTTGGCTTTATCGAGATGCAATCGCCATTCACATCCATAATGCCAAGGTTAAAATATCTCATAGCGGTTTCCTTTGCCCTGCCGGCAATTTTATTGCCAAAGTTTTTCCGTATATAGGCCAAGTTTGCGCCCCATATGGTGCGCAACGAGGTTAAAAAGTAATCGTTTATTCTGTCGTTTTCCGAGAGGGTTTCCACCTCAATTGCCAGCCTGCCCTTTGCTATTGCCCCCGACCACTCACTAATGGATCGTGGGCTCCAGCATCTACTGGTGCCATTGTACGAATGTGCCGAGGGGCCCAGGCCAAGGTAGGGAACCTGTTTCCAGTATGATGTGTTATGCCTTGAGTGATATCCCGCTAAAGCCAGATTCGAAATCTCGTAGTGAATAAACTTGTTTTGGCTGGCAATGCTCTGCAAAACTTCAAACTGTTCCACGCTTAGCTCCTCGTCAACAGGCTTTACAATGCCCTTGTTCATCTTGCTAAAAAGTGGTGTGTTCTCCTCAAAAATTAAGTGGTAGCACGACAGGTGCTTTACCGGGAGCCCAAAGGAGGTAGTAAGATTATCCTTCCATATTTTTGTGCTGGAGTAGGGTAGGCCATATATCAAATCGACACTTATGTTGTCGAGCTGTGCCTGCGCAGCCCACTCTACCGATTTTATGGCCTGAGTAGCATTGTGCCGACGACCAAGCTGCTTAAGGTCACCATCGTCGAACGATTGAATGCCAATGCTAATGCGGTTTACGCCTACAGTTCTTAAATCAATTAGGTAGGATAAGCTCAAGTCATCGGGGTTTGCCTCAATGGTAATTTCAGGGTCTTGGCTTACCCGAAAGTTTGCAGATATTACATTTAGAATTGCCTCAATTTCATCTGTGCCTAACATCGAGGGGGTTCCGCCGCCAAAGTAAATTGTATCAATGGCATTGTCAGCAAGGTAATCTTTGCGAAGGCGCAACTCTTGCGATATGTACTTGGCAAAGCTTTCAGTTCCGCTAGCTGGAACAATGGAGTAGAAGTCGCAGTAGTTGCACTTATGCTTGCAAAACGGTACGTGGATATATATGCCCGACATTTTAAAAAGATGGACTGATTGTGAATATATGTAAAGAGGCTATCTTTGCAAAAATAGCAAATTACCATGAGAACATACCGAATAGCCATTGGCTGCGATCATGCAGGGTACGAAACCAAAGTTCAACTTGTAAAGTTTTTGGAAGACCAAGGCCACAGGCTCAAAGATTTTGGAACCTACTCACCCGATAGCATCGACTACCCCGACTATGCACGCCCTGTTGCCCAAAGTGTTGCCAACAAGGAGTTTGACTTGGGAATTGTGCTTTGTGGTAGCGGGAATGGAGTAAATATTACCGCCAACAAAACCAAGGGGATACGCTCGGCCCTATGCTGGCTACCCGAAATAGCCGCATTGGCTCGTCAGCATAACGATGCCAATATTTGTGCTATCCCAGCCCGATTTGTTTCAGTTGAGCAGGCCAAAGAAATAGCCAAAGCATTCCTTGGCGCAGAGTTCGAAGGCGGAAGGCACGGCATCAGGGTAAGCAAAATAGAACCTGAGTAGAGCCTCTGTTTCGCAAGGGCTACTTTTTTTGCGTATTCTTTTGCTTGGTAATGTACTCCTTTGGTAGGGTTACCAATATGGAATGGGTTATGTGGTCAAGCCTAACAATAACCTTCTTCTTCCCTCTGTGCTTTACCACCTCACCTGTTAATCCAGCAAGCTTACCTAGGGTGATATCTACTGCATGGCCGGGTTCGAATTGTTCGTCGGTTACCTCAACATCGAATTCCTCTCCCAGGAACAGCTTGAGAGCTTCAATCTGTTTATCGGGAATTGGAGCCGCTTTGCCTTCAAACGTTACGTAGCGAACAAGGCCCGGGATTGTTAGTGCGTGGTAGTACTCCTTCTCCGATATCTTAAGGAAAATGTAAGACCGAAGTAGTGGTTCTTCAACCCACTTCTTCCTATCGCTCCACTGTTTTTGAGTGCGATGTAGGGGAAGGTATGTTTCGTATCCAGCCTCAACCAACCGCTGGTAAACCTTTTTCTCGTTGCGGGGCTTGGTATAGGCTGCAAGCCAATGAGGTTTTTTTAAGTCTATCACAGCAAAAATCTTTTCAGCTCAAACTTAGGTAAAATATTCCACTATAGCGCGTTCCACACCCATTGCACTATGGCAAAAACCAGCGGAAGGGTTACAATGCTAAGCAAGGTGGTTACAAACAGATTCCCTCCGGCCAGCTGATGGTCGCCGTTATACCTGTGCGAAAGCACCACAACAATGGTTTGACATGGCATGGCTGCCTGTAGGATAATTACAAAAAAAGCCTCCTTTGATATGTTAATCCCCAGAAAATTTAGAGTTGAAAGATAAAGTATCGCCAGGATGGATGGGATTAGAACTAGCTTGTTGAGGCTTAGTAGGTAGATGCTTTTGTGTTTAATGGCCTTGCCAATGCTCATGGAGGCAAGCATAGCCCCAATGTATATCATTGATAGTGGGCTTGTGCAACGGCCAAGGCTCTCGAACGAGATGTTTACAACCTTTGGAATGGGTATGGCCAATAAAAGAACTAGGGCACCAAGCAGCAATGCAATAGTGTTGGGGTTAATTAGGCTTTTCCAACCAGATTTTTGTGTGCCAGCGCTTAGCTTGTATACCCCGTAGGTAAAGGTGATGGTGTTGGATGCAAGCTGATACATGGCTCCGTAGAAAACGCCCACGCCACCTGGGAATAAAGCGTCGAGCAAGGGAAATCCGAGGAAAACAATGTTTCCTAGCATCGAGTGGAGTGTGTGTACCGTTGCCTGTGGAGCTTCAAGGCCAAGAATACGCGACGATAATTTCCCCACAAGGTTGAAAACCAAAAGGTTTACAAAGGCTAAACCAAAAACTAAAAGGCCGTTCTGTAAAATTTGGGGGTTGGCCTCCATGTTGGCAAACGTGGTGAATATTAGGAATGGAAGCGTAACATCTATTACCACACGAGCCAAATTATTCTTCATCTCGGGAGTAATTATTTTTCGCCAGTAGCCCAGCGCCCCAATGCCCATCAGGATGCCAAATATTAGTAGCTGTCTAAGGATTATCTCAGTTGCCATTTATCCTATTTTTAAGATACGATCCGAACCAGTATCTGAACAAATATAATGAGAACCACCATGGCAATGGGGTAAACAGCGGCATAAACTCTGCCCGGCGTGTTGCTTGGGGTTAGCGTATCGCATGCAGCAAGTCCCGGTGTACTTGTCATCCCTCCGGTTATGGCGCCCAGTAGTTCAAAAAGGTTAAACTTAAAGATATACTTGTTAAGAAATATGGCTACAGCCATAGGAATTATGGTTATTGCCAGCCCAATAGCCAAAAGTGTAATTCCCGAATCGGTGATGGTATCCATTAGGTGCTCACCTGCTTTGGTGCCAACGGCGGCAAGGAAGAAAAGCAGCCCCATTTCTCGAAGTAATTGGTTGGCACTCCCGCTCATCGTCCAAACAATAGGCCCCGTACGGCCAATTCCGCTTAGCACTAATGCAGCAATTAGCACACCTCCGCTTAGGCCTAAACCAATGTTGAATTGACCCAAGAAGGAGATTTGGATGTATCCAACTATGATTCCTATCACAATACCCAGGGCAATGGGTAAAAAATCTGTGTCGGAGAGCAGCTTCTCGTCGTTGCCAAGCAGCGAACCCAAGCCCGAGATGCTTTCCTTAGGACAGGCAACGGTTAGCTTATCGCCAAAGCGTAAGTGCAAATCGGGCGAAGGGGCAATGTCAATACCGCTTCGGCGAATGCGTGTAACCACGGCATCGAAGTTTTGATGAAACGAGAGCTCACTCAATGTTTTACCAATAAGCTCCTTGTTCGATACTAGCAGCTGCTCCACGGTGTAATCCTTGCCTAGCGATACCTGCTTATTTACCCTTGGGCCAATAAGTACCTCAACTTTGCTAAGGGCCTGTTCTGATCCAACGGCTCTAATGATGTCACCTTTTCCAAGCTTGGTATCCGGCTGTGGCGTGATACAACTATCGTTGTGCTGAACCCTCGAAACAGTTGCCCCTGTCATCGACCTGAGGTTTATCTCGTTGAGTGATTTTCCTGTTACGGAGTCGTTCTCCACCACAAAATGGGCGTAGCTAATGGAGGGGTAGGTGCTTCGTTCGGCTTGTTCTGCCCTGCTGTTTTCTTTTGCTATGTCTACCTTAAGCAACCTAGGTAAAAGCCTAACGAAAAGTATTACACCGATAACCCCCACAGGATAAGCAATACCATAACCAATGGAAGCCAATGGCGATGCCGTAGCATCAATTGCAACGGTTAGGCCAGGGGTACTTGTGAGGGCACCGCATAGGATACCCACCATTAGCGCAGAATCTATACTAAAAATATGCATGGCTGCAATTGCCAGCAGAACATCAGCTAGCACAATTAGTGAAGCCATAATAGCTAGGTTCCGACCCTGTTTCTTGAACGAGTTCAAAAAACCTGGCCCAGCCTGTATGCCCACGGTGAATATGAAGAGCACCATGCCGATACGCTCGATAATTTGTGGCACAACAACCCCAAAATGCCCAAACGCAAGGGCAACAAGTAGTATGGCTGAAACATCAAAAGAGAACCCCTTAATTTTAATTTTACCCAAGATAAAACCAAGCGCTATAATTGCAAAAAGCGCAAATACAGGGTTTGTTAGTAGCTCCATGGCGTTGTAGTGGTTTCTGGGGCAAAAGTACGAAAACCCTTCACACGAATGATGCACGAGATGCTATTTTACAGCATAATAACGAAACAAAACGTATCCCAATGCGTTATAAACATTAATTTTTTGAGACAATATTATTGACAATAGCCTTTTTATTTCATAATTTGGGCTTTGATTTAGCACCTAAAAATTGTGGAGATACATAGAGGAATAAAAAAAATGTTATAAAATTGCAGACTAATTAGCTGGCATCACTTTACTGTAAATTCACTTACAACTACAAATACTTTTCACTAACCTAAATCACAAAACACAAACTTAATCTTTAACAATTTCAGAAATGAAATCAAAGAAGGAAATGAGAAAGCCAGAACGAGATTTTTATGCTGGCGCCGAAGAGTTTAAAAAGAATCGAAAGCTCAAACCGGTGAAAAAGGAAAAAAACCCCAAGCGTGCTTTTTTCGATGAGATTGATGAGATAGATGATATTGAAATTGATTACCTAAAAGATGAACTTTATGATGAAGAAATAGTTGACGATGACGAAGACCACTAGAGTTCACTAAAATATTTGTTTTCATGGGGGCTATGCCCCCTTTTTTATTTAAAACCCTTTTCTTACGAAACCAATTGGGATGAAATGCCGTATTTCTAAACAAACTTTACTATTTTTACCCTAAACAGGATCTCAATGCCCAGGCTCAAATATTTATTTGCTTCAGCGTTAATACTTGTATTTGTACTCATGGGGGTATGGGTGCCTGCTACCAATTTAAATACCGATTCAATTAATAGGGTAATTAGCTCAACCTCGGAGGAAAAGCGCCTTGAGGTTTTACTGTCGACAGCTGAAAAAATAATCCATCGCCATCCTGAGCAGGCCATAGTTTATGCCGAACGTGCTCTTTTGTTGGCCAAAGAGCGCCAGGATGCCAATAGCGAGGCTCAGGCACACCTGCTGTTGTCGAGGGCCAAATCAAAATCTGGCCAATATGCCGTGGCCCTCGATCATTTGGATGAAGCCCACACTTACTTTCAAAGCGCAAACGACAGCATACACCTTGTTGAGAGCTTCCGGCTTTACGGAAATATCTTCACTCAAATTGGAGACTTTAAAAAATCCACCGAAAACATCCAGCATGCCATTGCCATTGCTGTAAAAATTAACAACCAACTTTCCCTTGCCGACCTAACACGAGAACTTGGTAATGTGTATTTCTACTTTGGAGAAAGGGCTATAGCCCTAGATTTTTTTCAAAAGAGTTTGGATATTAGCCTCGAGATTAAGTATTCCGATGGTGTGTCCCGCGCTTACAACAACATGGGTCGCATTTATACCGAGCTTGGTCGTTACACTGTAGCACTCGATTACTTGATGCGATCGTTGGAGTCAAAAGATAAGGATGCCGATAGGGTTAGCTATGGAAACACCCTGTTAAATATTGGTACGGTTTACCTTCGAACAAAAGAGTACCAACGCGCCATAAATTATTTTGAGGAGGCCAGGATGAATTTTGCTGCCGTCAACAATGTAGATGGAACGGCAAATGCACTTTTTTACCTAGGAGATGCATACTTTGCTCAGCAAAGGCACAACCAAGCAATAGCAATGCTTAACCAAGCTTGGGAAATCGCCTCAAGTAATAATTTACAACGCCTAATGGTAAGTATAAGCCGTGCATTATCCAATGTTTACGAGAGTATTGGCGATTATCGAAAGGCGCATGAGTATCTGGCTCGCTTTTTATCGCTCCGCGATACAGTTTATAGCGTCGAGCAGTCGAACCTACTCGTTGAGCTGGAGACGCGTTACAAGCTAAACGATAAGCAGCGGCAAATTGAGCTCCTCTCAAAGGAGAGGGCTCTGGAGGAAAGCGAGAAAACCCGAATTAGAATATTGATAACCCTTCTGGCTCTTGTGGCATTGCTATTCTTTTTACTTTCGTACTTTTCCTACGTCCGGTTTCGATACAAAAGCAAGGCGAACGAAAAACTCCTCGAAGAGATAGACCATCGCAAGCGTGTTGAGGCTCAACTAAATGAGTACCAAGAGCAACTCGAAAACATTGTGGAGGAGCGAACCCGGGAACTTAAAGTTGCAAAGGATAGGGCCGAGGAGGCCGATAAGCTCAAAACCTCGTTCCTAACCAACATATCGCACGAAATACGCACCCCATTGAACGCAATTGTTGGGTTCTCATACCTGCTCACCGATAAGGAGTCGACCGATGAAGCAAAGGCTGAGTACGTGAAGATAATCAAAAGCAATGGCGAAGTGCTGATGAACCTTATTAACGATATTCTAGATATTTCAATTATTGAGGCAGGGCAACTCAGAACTAAAATCAAGCCTGTTGTGGTTGATGATGTCCTGGATGAGCTTAAACTTTTTTTCCAACAAGAGATTGATAATTACGGCAATAGTAACCTGAAGCTTGTTACGGATTATGATGATAGGTGTAATAGGCTAGTTGTTAATACCGACGGAGTTCGATTACGCCAAGTAATGTCGAACCTACTATGGAACGCCCTAAAGTTTACCCCTGCCGGGCAAATTACCCTAGGGTATAGGTTGTCTGGTGCTGAGGAGTTGATCTTCTTTGTTAAGGATACTGGCTTGGGTATTGAGGCCGATAAGCACAAGGTGATATTTGAACGGTTTAGCAAGTTCACCACAGGCAGCGAAACCAGCCTATACTCTGGCACAGGCTTAGGACTGGCTATTTGCAACGAGCTGGTTGAAGCCTTGGGTGGAAAGATTTGGTTAGACTCATACCCGGGAAAGGGTTCAACCTTCTACTTTACCATTCCCTATAAACCGAACGGAGAACTTGGGGCAGAGCCCAAGCTAGTGGATGATAAAACCATTGACCTATCGTTGCTTAAAGGCAAAACAATTTTAGTTGCCGAGGATGTAACTAGTAACTACAAGTTGATTGAGGCGTTTCTCTCCGATACCGAGCTTACTATTCTGTGGGCAAAGGATGGGGTTCAGGCAATTAACCTGTTTAGAGAGAATCCATCAGTAAACCTTGTTCTTATGGATGTGCAGATGCCACTTCTTGACGGAATTAATGCGCTTAAGAACATCCGTAAGTTAAACCAAAACATCCCCGTGATTATCAACACGGCCTTTTATCATAACGACGAAAGGGAGAAATGCTTTGAGGCAGGTTGTACCGATTACATGAGCAAGCCAATACGTAAGGAGGATCTGCTTGTAATTCTCACCCAGAGCCTTAAGCAGGAGGCGAAGTTTTAACTACTTTTTTATCAACCACTTATCCTTAACGTACACCTGACGTTCAAATGCTTGATCGAGCGAAATAAAGGTTTCGGTATTCATTACGCCGGGAATGTTTTGGATTGTGTTTACCAACACCTCCATAAGGTGCTCGTTATCGCGACAGAAGATTTTTAGAAGCAGCGCGAACTGACCTGTAATAAAGTGGCACTCAACCACCTCTTGCATCTGGCGAAGCGCCTCAACCACCCCTTCGTACTGGTTTGCCGCAGCAAACTGCACACCCACAAATGCGCACACGTCGTAACCCAACGCCTTGGGCATAACGATTATCCGCGAACCATCAATTATACCCGCTTCCTCCATCTTCCGAACCCTTTGGTGGATTGCAGCCCCCGAAATTCCGCATTCTCGGGCAATTTCAAGGAAAGGCATACGAGCATTTTTAACTAGGTAGGCAAGTATTTTCTGATCAACCTCATCGACTTGGTATTTTGAATAGGCCATTTTCGTTACAGATTAAAATTAATTTCGCCATAAAATTAACAAATTGTAAGCAAACACATCCACCTTATGCACACTTTTTATGGAAAAATTGAATTTGAAAAAAGCCAGCCCCTAGGGGCTGGCTTACTTTTCGGTTTATGTTAGGTATTTTAGTAGTTCTGCTCTGGGTACAGCTCGTTCCACCAGCCCTTTTCGTTTTTCAAAGGTTTGCTGAAATACGCTAATATGGTGTTGGTCCACTCAATGCGCCTGCTGTACTTTAGTATATGATGATCTTCACCATCAACCTGAATTAGATCAGCGGGTTTACCCAGCAGCTTAAGCACCGTAAACATCTGAATGCTCTCTTCCATAGGCACATTGGTGTCGTTGGTTCTGTATAGGAGTAGCAAGGGGGTAACCATCTTGTGAGCATTAAACAGCGGGCTCCTATCAACATATAGCTCCTTGTTATTCTAGGGGAAGCTGTTTGCACTAGCCTCGGTGCTATAGGAGTATCTCCACAAACCCTCGCCCCAGTAGCTGGATATGGAGCTGATACCTGCATACGATATAGCCGCTGCAAAGATATCGGTTTGCGTTAGCAGGTACATGGTCATAAATCCTCCGTACGATACCCCAATGCAGCCAATTTTATCCTCATTCACAAAGCTATGCTGTGCGGTAAACATTTGGGTGGGCTCAAAATTTCGTCGGCGGTAATTTTGCCCCAGACGTTCACGTGTGCCGCTGAAAAAATCTTACCAAAGCCAATGGCGTCAATGGGTTGTAGAACCAGCACAACGAATCCGTTGGCTGCGTAGTGCTGCTTTGGGTATCGACCGCCAAAATCGCTCCCTACCGGGGTTGTTCCGCCGAAGTAGTAAACAATGGAGGGGTATTTTGGGGTTGCGTAAAAGTTTGGGGGTAAGTAGTATCTGCCAACAACCTTTTGCCTCTTTCCGATACAAGTTCCCAACCTCTCACCTCTCCAAGCTGCATGTGGGTGTAATTCACGGCATCAGAATCGTCAATCACCCGAGTTTTCCCGATTTTAGGTCGATACTATGGGCCTAAAGTTGCCAAATCCGCTTGAAAACCAGCATTTTTAACACCCCTTGTTATGGGCTGGCTATTAATTTTCTGTCGTGTCTTTAGATTCGACATATAAATTTGCTACATTTTTTACGGTTTCACACGTGCGTTGGAACAGGCACACTCCCTGCCTTGCCGTCAGGCAGGTTTGCTAAGTTTTGGTCTGAGCGGTGGCTTGTGCGACTTGGCAACCCGCTTGCGGCTCACGAACACCTAAAGAAAAGAACAAAGAGTGAGTAATGTGTGTGGCTGTTAGAGAAGATATCCTTTTGTTAAACCAAATTCAACACCTTTTTCCCAATCTGTTGTTAAATGATTTCTGACTGCATTAAAAAGATGTTCAACTACATCTATGTGTATTGGGTTTTTGACATATTAATGGGAGCTACAGGGCAACCGCATTTAAAAAAAGTAACCTAAAATTTGGACCGGCTCCTTAATCTGTTTATATTTACCCTGACTTTAGCGTCAATGAAGGCGTTAAAAAAAAATGCTAACACACACGGGCCCAGGG
>JAVERU010000037.1:0-25082 GCA_034006965.1 Tenuifilaceae bacterium | reverse complement strand
TAATCCTAGGGAAAAAGGGCTACACCGCCGATTACCTGTACCGCCATATCCAAAGAAGTTCCTAGCTGCAAGGTATTTAGGGCATAAAAAAAGATCGAGGGATACTCGATCTTTTCTATGTTATGATTTTGCATTAAGCTGCAATATGGCTGAGGTTAAATGTCGATGTTGGCATACTTTGCATGCTTCTCAATAAACTCTCGGCGGGGAGGAACCTCATCGCCCATGAGCATCGAGAATATTCTATCGGCTTCGGCAGCGCTGGCAATGGTTACCCTTCTGAGTTTCCTCGTCTCGGGGTTCATGGTGGTGTCCCACAGCTGCTCTGCATTCATCTCTCCCAAACCCTTGTATCTTTGGATATGCACAGAGCCCTCTTTACCCTTGCCAATCTCCTCAATGGCTTGGTTCCTCTCCTCCTCGCTCCAGCAGTAACGCTCATCTTTACCCCTTTTGATAAGGTAAAGAGGTGGTGTTGCAATGTATAGGAAGCCCCCGTTGATTAGATCGTTCATATAGCGGAAGAAGAAGGTCATGATAAGGGTTGCAATGTGGCTACCGTCTACATCGGCATCGGTCATGATTATCACCTTGTGATACCTTATCTTTTCAAGATTTAACGCCTTGCTGTCCTCTTCGGTACCAATGGATACACCAAGTGCCGTGAACATATTCTTAATCTCCTCGTTCTCGAAGATTTTGTGCTGCATGGCCTTCTCGACGTTTAGGATTTTACCTCGCAGCGGCATGATTGCCTGAAACCGACGGTCACGACCTTGCTTGGCTGTTCCACCTGCTGAGTCACCCTCCACAAGGAATAGCTCGGTTTGGGCAGGATCTTTTTCGGAGCAATCAGAAAGTTTGCCGGGTAGGCCAGAGCCAGAGAGAACCGTTTTTCGCTGCACCAGTTCCCTTGCTTTTCTGGCTGCATGACGAGCCTGAGCGGCTAGAATTACTTTCTGAACTATGCTACGGGCATCCTTAGGATTTTCCTCTAGGTAGTTGCTTAGGGCTTCACTTACAGCCTGATCGACGGCGAGGCTAACCTCGGAGTTCCCAAGCTTGGTTTTGGTTTGCCCTTCGAACTGAGGTTCGGCTACCTTTACTGAGATGATTGCGGTGAGCCCTTCCCTAAAGTCATCGCCACTAATGTCGAACTTAAGCTTCGAGAGCATCCCCGATTCATCGGCGTACTTCTTTAGGGTTCGGGTTAGCGCCCTTCTGAAACCGGTGAGGTGGGTGCCCCCCTCAATGGTATTGATATTGTTTACGTACGAGTGAATGTTTTCGGAGAACGAGGTGTTGTACTGCATGGCCACCTCAACGGGGACATCGTTTTTGTTCGATTCGATGTGTATTGTTGTTTCTATGAGCGATTCGCGGGTGGCATCAAGAAACTCAACAAATTCTTTCAATCCCTCTTCGGAGTAAAACTCTTCGTAACGGAACTTACCACCATTACCGTTTTCTTCCAATTCACGTTTGTCGGTAATGCTTAGTCGTACCCCTTTGTTAAGGAATGCCAGCTCTCGAAGCCGTGAAGCTAGGATCTCGAAGCTGTAATCGGTTGATTGGGTAAATATGGTATCGTCGGGGAGGAAGGTTATCCTTGTTCCCGACTTGTCGGTTTCGCCAATTTGTTCCACTGGAGCTAGGGGTACTCCTTTGCTATACTCCTGTTTCCAAACTTTGCCATCGCGATAAACCTCTGCTATAAGCACTTTGGAAAGGGCATTTACGCATGATACACCTACACCGTGCAATCCACCTGACACTTTATAGGATCCCTTGTCGAATTTTCCGCCAGCGTGAAGCACTGTCATAACCACTTCAAGGGCCGATTTTTTTTCTTTCTCATGGTAATCCACTGGGATACCACGACCGTCATCGGTTACGGTAATGGAGCCATCCTCATTTATGTCTACCTCAATATTTGAGCAATATCCACCAAGGGCTTCGTCAATTGAGTTGTCAACCACCTCGTAAACTAGGTGATGCAAACCTCTACTACCGGTATCGCCAATGTACATCGAAGGGCGCTTGCGCACGGCATCAAGACCCTCAAGAACTTGAATGCTTTCGGCAGAGTACTGCTTGCCCTCGATAATTGGGCCATTTACCAACTTCTCGTTTTCTAAATTATCCATATAAAATTGAATTCAAATAATAATGAGCAGACCTAATAATAAAGTCGCTGAAAATCAATAATTTTAGTTGATCAGAAAAATACTTTCAAAGATAGCAATAATATTAAAAAATCCCCCATTTGGGGAGATTTTTTTGAGCTAAATATTCGGCTTTAAATATCAGTAAATCAATTATATACAAAGGGGTGCTGTGAGTATTGATAAAGTGTAAACTTATTGTGAATTAGCTGTCTAAAATGCATAGGAAATACCTCCGCGCATATTGAACCCTTGTGTAGGGTATAAGTACCAGTGATGGTATCTGTTAGCGGTAATATTATTGAAGTTTAGGAATGCTGACATCCTTTTATTCAATCGGTATTCGAATCCGAGGTTAAGGTCCACAATTCCATCAATTTTATGTATATCTCCGTTTACTCCAAGAGCATTTCTTTCGCCCTCTAGGTAAAGTCCAGCGTTCACTACTATTTTATTCCTTAGGTTGTACGATAGTGTCGCTCTCCCGGCATAGCTGGGTTTATGCCAAGGTTTCTCCAAATCGTTCATTTCGTAACCATTATACTCGGCTTGTAATGCAAGTTTTAGTGATGTGGTTGGAGCAATGGTTAGCTCCCCAATAAAATGGGTATGCTGAATGTTGTCGTAAACCACATCAAACCTATTGCTAAGGAACTGGTTGGTGGGGTCTACAATGTTAACGAAGAAGTAGGCGCTGTCGATAAGCGAGTAGCTTCCTGAGATATTGTAGGCTACCCGTGGGCTCAGATTTCCTTTTATGCCCCCTTTAATGATAAATTTGTGGCTTGTATTGGCCACCTCAATGCCGGGTTGAGCCCATGGGTTTTCGGTAAGTATTTGGGCATAGTAATTATTTTTGAGGTAGCCATTGAATTGAAAGTATGGGATAAGGTAATTGCCAATAATATCGTACGATAGCAAGGCAATGGGGTAGAAATGTGTTTTTGTCCCCCACTCGTTAATCTCAATGGTTGTGGAAACTCCGGCCTGTGTTCTCCATTGCTTCCCAAATAGGCCAATCCATGGTGCAAAGTTGATAAGGGTTTGGTTTGCTTGAGCAAGATTAAACTCCCCAGAATGATGCCTAACGCTGAGGCTAGCACCAACCTTTTCAATCTTAAAGAACTTGTCGAAGCTGGCTTTTAGCTCAAGGGTATTCTGGCTATTCGAGAACTTATCGGCAAAGCTTGTAAACCTTGCATTAATCATATGGTTTAGATGCGACGAATCGCTGTGTGTTGAGTAGTAGTTAAGCCCAATGTTAAATTGCTGCTGTTTCTGTCTCTCTATTTCCGATGCGATTGGCAATGCTGCCAGAGTAGTATCGTGTCCATAGAAACCATATGCATAGTTGGTGAAATCGATGCCTCCATCGAGTACCGATTTTTTGAAGATCTTTTTGCCAAATGTAGCTATGCCAAAGTGATGAAAATCTCCATCAACCTTCTCGTCGTTGTCGAGCTTAATATTCCCGAACGAGCCGTTATACTTTAGCGATGCGCCATAGGAGTGGTCTTTTTGTCGTGTGCTTGAGTAGTGAATTTCGGCAAGTGGAGAGGCATAGTTTCCAAATCCCACTTTGGCGTAGCCCCAGCTAGCGCGGGTAAGTGGTTCGGCAACCATCCTGGCAGGCGATATGAAGTTTACAGGGAAATCGACCGTTACAGGCCTAAGGGTTAGGTTGTATGAGAAAGTAGGGGTGACCCGTATAGTATCCTCAACCTGAGGGAGCATATTAAGTTTAAAAGCATCGGAGATGCTCGGCTCGTAGGGTCTAACAACTTGTACCTGCTGCGTTAGCTTGTCTTGCTGTCCAAACACATTACCACAACTAACAAGTGTGATAAATACTCCCATTATGATTGTTGCTACTCTATTTTGCATAATCCTTTGCTTACTTAATTACAGAAATGTACAATAAACTGCTAATTGTTTACCTATTCCATTGCAGCTGAATGGTATCGTCCTTGCTCCCCTGTTGCTTCTCTTTTTCCTTAATAATTAGTTGGGTTAAAAGTTTTGACGCTTCATCAATAACCCCATCATTGGTCTCGGTGTAGCCATCAATTACGCTTTGGAGGGTGGCCTTGGCTTGGAAAAAATCGTCGCGCTTGGCGTATATTTCGGCAAGGATTATAAAGCTTTTGGCCAGCCAGAACTGATGAGGAGTATTACGCTCTGCAAAGCTGAATACTTCAATTTCGGCTTTATTAAGATCTCCAGAGTCGAAATATATTCTAACCATTCTATACTTAGCCTCGGCTCCCTCTTGGGTTTTCAGGTTGCTTGAGATATGGGCAAACTCATCGAATGCCTCGGTGGTTCTATTGAGCTCAAGCAGCGATTTTGCTTTGGCAAAGCGAGCCTCTCGCTCAATCTCGGCGGGTAGCTTATCGGTAATTAGCACCTTGTTGGCGGCTTCAACCACCTCGCTGTGCCTTTCTAAAAACTTTGCAGTTCGTAGCATTCCAACCCTGGCCTCCAGCAAGCTCGATTTGAGATCGGCAAGGGTCTCTAGGAGTTTGAAAACCTCGTAGGCATCGGCATACTTCTTTTGCTGCATATATATTGCCGATGAGGCCAGGAGGGTTTGCTCGGTGAATGGATTTTTCTGCCTTTGTATTACCTGCGAGTACGATTCTAACGCCTGGTCGAGCTTACCGTTGCGATGAAGACAGTCGGCCATATAGAAATGGGCATTCAGGACAAAACTTCCCCGGGGAAATTCATCGATGTACTTTGATAGATTTTGAATAGCCTTTTCGCAATCACCCGACATGTATATTCTTTCCGCCGACATGTACGACAGAGAGTCTTTCTCGGCCATGCTCACATTGCCTAGGCTGCCCAGGCTTGAGGCATAGGTGAAATATTCGTCAACATTACCCATATCAACATAAATGTTTCGAATACCAACCAACGCATTTTTTGCCTCTGCGGAGCCAGGGAACTCCTCTACAACCCTTTTGTAGTATTGCATTGCTTTATCAGATTCTTCCCTATTGTAGGCTGCAATGCCAAGCTGTACCAGTGCGCGCACAAAGTATGAACTACCCGGAAAATCTTGCTGAATGCGAGTGTAGTGCTTAACAGCTTCTTGGGGTTGATTAAGGGCAAGGTAGGTTTCGGCAAGTTCGAAAAGGGCATCGTCGGTGTAGTTTGAGTTCGGGTACTTATTAACAAGCCCCAGCAGCTCCTCAATTTTTTTCTCTGGCCTGTCTACCAAGCCAAAGGCAATTCCACGTTGTAGAATGGCGTAATCAACATCTATGGTATTGGTGTTTATGGCATTTTCGTAGTAGTCTAGCGCCACCCAATACCTGCGTTGAATAAAGTAAGAGTCGGCAATTCTATTGAAGGCATCGCCAAGAAACTGGCTCTTGCTCTTGCTGGTAAGGGTGGTGTATTTTCGGAACCAAACTACGGCATCGTCATAATTTTTAAGCTTAAAATGGGCGTAGCCCAGGTTATAGTGAGCTAAATGATATTCGGGCAGATCGAAGGCGCCGGGGGAAAGCAGGAACTGATCGTAGTCGTTAGCTGCCTTTCGAAAGTCCTCAAGCCTATAGTACGATTCTCCTCGCCAGTATAGGCTTAGCGCTAGGAGCCTGTCGCTAAATTCTGGGTATTTCAGCGAGAGGGTAAACTTTTCGGCTGCCTCCTCAAAGTTAAGGTTTTGGAAGAGTTCAATGCCTCTATAAAAGGCAACCCGTTGGTATGCGCGTCTTATTGAGGCATCTTTGTTCACAATTTTATCAAGCGATTCTAAGGCTTGCCTATAGTTTTTTGTATTTGTGTAGGCTAAAACCAGGTAGTTGTATGCTTCGTCTATCCTCGGGCTGTTTGGGAATAGCTGAATATACAGTTGGAATGCTTCAATTGCCTCGTTAAATGGGTTGTATAGCGTTTCGTAGGTAATTTTAGCAAAATTAAAAAGTGCATCCTCTTTAATGTCGAGATCAAAATCGGTTTTGGAAGCCATGGAGAATGCCTGGCGTGCTTTCGCTTTTTGGTCGAGCTTAAGGTAGCAGTCGGCCAAATGGTAGTATGCGTTTTGGCTTAGCGTATCCTCCTCGGTGGGGACACGTTCGAGGTATTTAACAGCCTCATCGAAGCGGTAATTCCTGTAGTAGATAAATCCAACCAGGTAGTTATCCTCGCGGGTGAGCGAGCTGGCCTTTTCGATAAATTGTTCAATGTAGGGTATCGCTTTTTCGTACTGCCTAAGCCGGTAGTACGATTCAGCAATCAGGCGGGCAATTTCAGGTGCACGGCGGGCGTTGGCCGACTCAAGAACGGGTGGTGCGTATTCAATTACCTTGCTGTATTGTCTTTGGAGATAGTAGATTTGGGTAATGTAGTATGGAACAAGGGGGGCAAAGGTTTCATCGCTACTTAGCTTTTCAAACCCCCTGAGGGCGGTTGCGTAGTTTTTTTGGTCGTAGGCAATGTGGGAGTAGTAATAGGTGGCGGGTGCTGCATACTTGTTGTGGGTATCTTTTACCTCAAAGAAAGCCCGTCCGGCCAGGTCTAAATTTTCGAGCATAAAGTGGCTGTACCCCAACTTGAACAGCAACTCAGCTTTCTGCTCGGAGTCGAGGCCGTTGCGGTTGGTTTCACCAAACCAGTATAATGCATCCTTGTATTTACGTTCACGATACCGGAGCTTGGCTAGTTCGAAATATCCTTGGTTAACTTTTTGGTTGTCGGGGTAGCTATTGATAAAGGTGCGCATGAGGTACTCGGCATCCTCGTTAAAAAGCTCAATGGCGCATAAGGCAGCATAAAACTCGGCCTCGCCCTTAATGTGCAGCTCATTTTTATTGGCGTGTTTCGATGCAAGCTCGAACTGTTTTTGAGCCGATGCAAAATTTCCCTTTTCGTAAAGATCGATACCGTTGCGTAGGAACTTATCGGGGTGCGTATGATGAATTGTTTCTTGAGCCATTGCACCACAGCCTATTGCTATTAGTGTAGCTGCGGCAAATACTCGTAACGATTTTGCAAACATAGTTTTGTGCTTAATTTTCGTGTAAAAATACAAATAATGCACCTAAGGTGCTGCCATTGCCCTTGCTTTATATCAACATCAAACTGTTAATAACTTCAAATTATTGTATATCCACTGCCTCTACTGATTTTATGCTGTTGAATTAACATTTTTTGACCTTGCGTTGTTGTTAGGGTTGGTATGGGTATATTTGTATTACTTTTTAAATAAAACCATTTTTATGAATAACCTAATTGCAACGGTAGATAAAAACGATAGGGTTACCGGATACGATGAGAAGCAGAAGGTGCATGTTGAGGGGCTGCTGCACAGGGCTTTTTCAATATTTATATTCAACTCGGCAGGTGAGCTTATGATGCACCAACGTGCCCTTAGGAAGTATCACTCTCCTGGATTGTGGACAAATACTTGCTGCAGCCATTTGCCCGAGGGGTTGGATATGGAGCAAGCCACTCACCTGCGATTGATGGAGGAGATGGGGTTTGATGCTGAGCTAAAATTTGTTGAAAAGTTTCATTATCGAATTGATTTTGATAATGGACTAACCGAGAACGAGATAGACCATATATACATTGGTTTTTTCGATGGTGATCCTAAACCCGATGCCGATGAGGTGGAGAGCTACGCGTGGATGACCCTACCCAATCTAAAAGCGGATATTGAAGCAAATCCGCAGAAGTACACCTACTGGTTAAAACATATCATGGAGTACTACTACAGCGAGCTGTGCGATGCTCTTGCCAAGCACCAAAAGGCCTAAAGGGTTAGGTAGGAATGTGGTAACTACAGCTTAACGGTACGTAACCTAAGGCTGTTGCTAACTACCGAAACCGAGCTGAGTGCCATAGCCATACCGGCTATCATGGGGTCGAACTGAAAACCAATGAATGGGTATAGGATTCCCGCTGCCAATGGTATACCTACGATGTTGTAAATAAATGCCCAGAATAGGTTTTGCCTCACTGTTCGCATGGTAAGCTTCGAGAGCCTAATGGCTGTTGCTATATGGGTTAGGTCAGAGGTGATGAGCGTAATTTTGGCAACATCCATTGCAATATCGGATCCCTTGCCCATGGCAATGCTAACATCGGCAAGGGCTAGAGCGTGTGAATCGTTTATGCCATCGCCCACCAT
The DNA here is from genome assembly GCA_034006965.1 of Tenuifilaceae bacterium. GTDB lineage: Bacteria > Bacteroidota > Bacteroidia > Bacteroidales > Tenuifilaceae > Perlabentimonas. The sequence goes on along the minus strand of JAVERU010000037.1, from coordinate 16,772 downwards.
GCCAACAACCTTACCCTGTGCCTGAAGCCTCTCGATAAATTCTGCCTTTTCATGCGGTAGCAACGATGCTTTGAAATGGCTAATTCCAACTTGATTGGCTACAATCATAGCCGTTTGCTCATTATCACCGGTTAGCATAATGGGTTCAACACCTAACGCCTTTAGCCTTTCAATGGCAACAACCGATGATTCCTTAACCTTATCGGCAATGGAGATAAGGGCTATTACCCCTTGCCTATTGGCAAAATGCATGGCGGTTTGCCCCTTTTCGCTCCACAGCTTAACCTCGTTGGCAATGTGCTGAGATACATGGATGTTGAATTTATCAAGCAGCTTACTATTGCCCACAAAGAACTCCTCGTTGTTGATTGTGGCCATAACACCCATTCCGGCATGAGCCTCAAACCTATCAACAGCCATATTTTGGGTGTTATCATCTAGTAGATGATTCACAATAGCCTCGGCTAATGGGTGTTCCGACTGGCGCTCGATGGATAGAAGTATAGTTTTGAAATGATTAGATGGGTCATCGATATACCATTGTATATGTGTAACGGCTGGTTTGCCCTCTGTTATAGTTCCAGTTTTGTCGAGCACAATGGTGGATAGTTTGTGCGCAGTTTCTAGGCTTTGGGCATCCTTTATTAGGATGTTTTTTTCGGCACCCTTACCCATACCTACCATTATGGCAGTTGGTGTTGCAAGGCCAAGGGCACAGGGGCAGGCAATGGCTAGTACTGTTACTAGTGCAACAATACCCTGAACAACCCCTTGGCTGCCTCCAAAAACCGCCCATACACCAAAGCTAGTAAGGGCAATGGCCATAACTATGGGCACAAAAATACCAGCAACCTTGTCGGCTAACTTTTGCACTGGGGCTTTAGATCCTTGTGCCTCTTCCACCATCTTTACAATTCTACTCAACACGGTTTCAGACCCAACCTGTTCGGCAAGTATGGTTAGCGATCCCTTTTGGTTGGCAGTTCCAGCGTAAACCTTATCGCCTTTCAACTTCTCAACCGGTAAGGGTTCGCCAGTAATTGAGCTCTCATCGATAAACGAAACCCCCTCGGTAACTACACCGTCAACCGGTACCCTACCGCCTGGCTTAACAAGTACCAGCTGCCCAATCTGCAGATCGGAAATGTTGATTTCCCTTAGATTATTATTCTCGATAACGGTAACCGTGCTGGGTTGTAAGCCCATCAATTTTCGAATGGATGATGAGGTTTTTCCCTTGGCACGTTCCTCGAGCCATTTCCCAAGCAGAATAAATGTGATGATCACTGATGCAGACTCGAAGTAAACGTGTGGTTCAATGCCCCTGTTGAGCAGAAAGTTAGGGTTAAACGTGTTGAAAACGCTGAATATAAAGGCAATGCCGGTACTAAGGGCAACCAGCGTGTCCATATTGGCTTTGAAGTGAGCTGCTTGTTTCCATGCATTGATAAAGAACCCACGGCCAAACCAAAAAATTATGGGTATAGAGAGTACAAGGGAGATAATGGGGGAGTAGTCCCAATGCATAAAGAACATACCCAAGGTAAACACTGGAAGGGTGAGGATTCCGGCCCATATTGTTCTTGCTCGCATTCTTGCAGATTCCTGCTGGCGTATTTTCTCCGTTGCCATTAGGTTGTGTTCGTTATCAATCAGAAGGTCATAACCAACAGATCGAATTGCTTGTTGCAGGGCCTTTGGTGAGGTCAGCTTCGGATCGAAGCTGACCCAAGCCGTTTGATTCGCAAGGTTAACCCCAGCGTCAGCAACACCCTCATGACTTTTAAGCATACTTTCCACGCTCGACGAGCATCCAGCGCATGACATCCCGGTTACAGGATAAATATGTTTTTCTGTTTTCACGTAGTCAGGTTTATTGGTAGAACAATGTTTGTTGTATTATGTTAACTGCTTAGCATGCAAAGTTAGCGTATAGTGGAGCAGAAAAATTTAGGTAAATGTATCTAATTGAGGAGGTAAACTCAATCTGCGGGTATAACTTGTGTTGATTGGCTTTTTTAATAGCCACGCTTCATTTTCACATCAATGGGTTAATGAGTGTTAAAACTGTTAAAACTATATTTGTTGATTTGGTTTTCTGAATTACCTTTGCAAAGTTTAAAAACACTTTGATGTAATTAAAAGTAAATACAACACCTGAAAGGCAAAGGGTTGGCATAGCATTTGCTAAATAAATGACTGTTTTAAAGGAAAATTTGATTTCAAAATTTCAACAAATTTAAAGTTGCCTAATATGTCAGTATCAGAGATTTATAGTAAGGTGAAGTGGTTATTGCTAATGAATTTTAATGTAAAAGATATTGTAAATTATTATAATGCCGATTTGAAAAATGACCTGGGCATGGATGGTTGGGATGTTAATATGTTGCTTTACCTGGTTGAGAGTAATTTTAATGTTAGGTTCAATAATGGGACAGAGAAAGACCTTGTTCGGTTAGATCAGCTTGTATCGTTGGTTTACGAAGCGAACAAGTCCTCCAATAAGCTCAGGCAAATTGCCTAATTTCTTATTCTACCAGCAGCCTTAAGTTGTTACTCATGAACCTTTCGGGTATCATTCCTCCGGTAATTTGTTACTTCTTCCGTTTTGTTGGTAATACCATCGCATGGCGTTCTCTAAGCCAAATTGGCAGAGTGCACTTGCAAGCTCATTGAATGTAATTCTTATTTGAAATAATGTGCCTCGCAGAATTTTAAGTTTTTTTTTGATTAATGTGTTGCTGTTGTTGCCCTATGCTGATATGTTAAATACATTTAAAACATAAAAACTATATTAGTTTAATTGGTTTTGGCGTGTATCTTTGCATCTTGAAAATTTTAGATAGACTATGGACGTAAAAGAAAGAATATTGATGGGGGCTGCAGAGCTATTCCTAAAGGTGGGTGTCCGAAGGGTAACTATGGATCAGCTCGCCTCATCTTTGGGGATATCAAAAAGAACCATTTACGAAGTTTTTAGCAATAAGGATGAGATTCTGAAGGAAACTATTCTGAGACACATCAATCAGCGAAGAGATAATACGGAGCGTTTGTTGCAAGAGTCGGAAACTGCTCTACATTTCTTCATTTCTATACTTAATCAGGGTATTGAAAATCTAAAAGCGGTTAATCCTCAATTTGTGAATGAGGTGAGAGTTTACTACCCATCCATATGGTCGACGATAATTTGTGCAAGTCAAGATTATAAAATCTTTCAAACCATTAAGATAATCCAAAGAGGTATAATCGAGGGTGTTTTTCGTGATGATATGGATGTAACCATAGTTTCAAAGTTCATTGTTGAGGCGATATCAATTTTGGTAAACCAAGATATCTTTTCAGCCCATATTTATGCACCATCCAAGCTGTACCACGATTCGATAATTACCCTCGTTCGCGGTATTTGTACGATAAAAGGTATTGAGATGCTCGAAAATGAGATGAATAGCAGAATTAATAATTAATAATAAATTGTAAATATGTTTAATCACATTGGTTTTAAAATCCTAATTATTGGTCTTGCCCCGTTACTGCTTGGAGTGTCCAGTGCACATGGGCAAGATACCCTAAGGCTAAACCTTGACAAAGCCTTGGAGATTGCATTGTCGGAGAATCCAACCATAAAGCTGGCCGACAAGGAGATTGAGCGCACGCAGTACTACAGGCGTGAGATGCTGGGTGGGTTTTACCCCAGCCTAAGCGGTAGCGCCCAGTACATGAGAAACATTGAGCCACAGGTGATTTTTATGCCCGAGGGGGTGTTTGGGCCTGGTACAGGTGGCCCCATGAAGATTGGTTTCGACAATAGCTATACAGCTGGATTATCCTTATCGGTGCCGCTTGTGGCCCCATCGCTCTTCAAAATGCTTCGAATATCCGAAACTGATATCGAGATTGCCTTGGAAAAGTCACGGGAGTCGAAGCTGAATATGGCGAGCGAGGTGAAAAAAGCCTTCTACAACCTACTTTTGGCCCAGAATTCATACGATGTGATGAGCATGAGTATGGAGAATGCACAGAAAAACTTGCAGAATATTAAAAACCTATATAGCCAGGGCTTAGTTGCCGAGTACGATGTAATAAGAAGCGAGGTGCAGGTTCGAAACCTTAACCCAACCTTTGTTCAGGCCGAGAATGCAGTTAACCTATCGGCTATGATGCTGAAAATTTTGCTGGGCGTTGGAACAGATTTGGAACTTGTAATTGAGGGTGACCTCTCTGATTACGAAGACGAGCTAGCGCAAGGCATACCGGGCAAATCCCTCATGCTAAACCAAAACACTACCCTACGCCAGCTAGAGCTACAGGAACTTAAGCTAAGCCAACAGTTTCAGCTAGTTAGAACCACCCGCATGCCCATGCTGGCAGCGTTTGGTAACTATCAGTACCTATCGCAGGCAAACGATTTTAAATTCGCCGATTACAACTGGGTAAGCACCAATATGGTGGGGTTACAGCTACAGGTTCCAATATTTCAGGGTTTTACCAACAAGTATAAGGAGCAGCAGATTTTGGTGGGGATCGATCAGCTAAAAATACAGCGCGATTACCTAAACCAAAACCTTACCCTACAGGCTCGTAACGCTATAACTAGCATGATGCGTGCCGCCGAACAAATTAGCTCAAGCAAGGAGGGTATAGCACAGGCAGAGCGTGGCTACAGCATTGCCCAAACACGCTACAGCACTGGAAGCGGAACAATACTTGAGCTGAACGATGCCGAGGTTTCGCTTACACAGGCAAAGCTTAACTACAACCAAGCAGTTTACGATTTTCTTCAGGCCAAGGTTGACTACGAGTCCATTCTAGGTGATGAGCAGATAATTGCTGGCAAATATTTGAACAAGTAGAGAGAACTATATAAGAATTGAAATCCTTTTAAAATAATATTCAGAGATGAAAACACTAAGCGCAACAAAATACCTAATAGTATTTTTGGCCATTGCCATGGCCTCATGCTCAGGAGGGCAAACGGTAGAGATGGACACCGAGGAGCAAGCAGTGTCATTGGTTAAGGTTACAACCCTTAACACCCAGATGATTGAGCAGGAGTTTGATTATACTGGTAACGTACAGGCATTTAAAGAGAATCATATTAGCCCCAATCAACCCTTACGTATTCGAAAAATTTTTGTTGAGGTTGGCGATATGGTTAAGCAGGGTCAGCTTCTGGTTGAGATGGATAACACCAACTTCGATCAGGTAAAATCTCAGCTCGACAACCTTGAGAAGGAGTACGCAAGGCTCGATACGTTATACCGAATCGGTAGTATTCCTCAGCAGCAGGTCGATCAGATTAAGACTCAGCTCGATATTATGCGTACCAACTATAAAACCATGTCGGAGAATACCCAGCTTCGCTCACCAATCGATGGTGTGATTACCGGACGATTCTACAACGATGGTGATATTTACGCCATGACCCCCAACCCAACTGGTAAGGCGGCTGTAGTATCGGTAATGCAAATTAGGCCCGTGAAGGTTTTGGTTAACGTTCCCGAGATGTATTTCCCCAACGTTAAGCAGGGTATGAGCGCTACTGTTACTCTCGACATCTACCCCGATAAGGCGTTTACAGGAAAAGTACATTTAGTACATCCAACTATTGATCCCATGACACGAACATTTACCGTTGAGGTAGAGGTGGCTAACAATGAGATGCTCATTCGTCCGGGCATGTTTGCTCGTGTAAGGTTTGGGTTTGGCGAGGTTGAGCGCGTTTTGGTTCCCGATCTGGCCGTGCAACGACAGCCAGGCACCAACGATAGGTTTGTGTTTGTGGTTGAAGATAACGTGGCCAAGCGTAAGGTGGTAAACCTCGGCCGTAGAATTGGTAATAGCTTTGAGGTGATTTCTGGGCTAACTGCTAACCAGAAAGTGGTTGTAGCCGGCCAAGGTAGGCTCCTCGATGGTAGTGCCGTTGAAGTTGAAAAGTAGTTTTTCCCTAATCTCAAAGAGTAGATCATGAGTTTATATAGTACCGCAGTTCGGAAACCCGTAAGTACAATCCTTATATTTATTGGAGTGATTGTATTCGGTTTGTTCTCGCTTAACAGGCTATCCATTGACCTGTACCCCGAGATTGACCCACCCATTATCAGCGTATTTACCACCTATCCTGGTGCTAATGCTGCTGATATAGAAACTAATATCACACGCTTACTCGAGGATAACCTCAACACGGTGAACGATCTAAAGAAGCTGACATCATCATCAAGGGAGAATATTTCACTTATTATTCTTGAGTTTGAGTGGGGCATTAACCTGGATGAAGCCACAAATGATGTGCGCGATGCCATTAGCCGTATCGAGAGGCTTTTGCCCGAAAATTCGGAGAAGCCTGTGGTATTAAAGTTTAACACTAGCATGATGCCCATCCTTATGCTCTCGGCTACCGCTGACGAGAGCTATAGCGCACTGAACAAAATTTTGGATGAGCGCATTGTTAACCCCCTAAACCGTATTGATGGAGTTGGTGCGGTTGGTATTACGGGCGGTCCTAAGCGCGAAATACAGGTTAATGTTGATCCCCGCAAGTTGGAGGCCTACAACCTTACCGTTGAGCAGCTTGGTAATGCCATACGGATGGAGAACCTGAATTTACCGGCCGGAACCATTGACTTAGGCTCAAAAACATTTCCGCTTAGAGTTCAGGGCGAATTTACCGATAGCGATGTGTTAAACGATATAGTGGTTGGGAGTTTTGCTGGTAAACAAATTAAGCTAAAAGATGTTGCCGAGGTGAAGGACACCCTGGCCAAGCTCACTATGGATGAGCGCCGCAACGGTATGCCTGCCGCACGGATTATGGTGCAAAAACAGTCGGGTGCCAATACGGTTCAAATATCCAAGGAGGTGCTTGAGCAGCTGCCCATCCTTATGCGAAATCTGCCTCCTGATATTACCATTGATACAATCTTCGATTCATCAGATTTCATTGTAAACTCCATTAATAGCTTAACGGTAGCCGTTCTCTTTGCAGGTATATTCGTAATGCTGGTGGTGCTATTCTTCCTCGGAAGGTGGAGGGCCACATTCATCATTATACTTACCATTCCCGTTTCGCTTATCGTTTCGTTCATCTACCTCTATGCTACAGGTAACTCTATCAACATCATCTCGCTGTCGTCGTTATCCATAGCCATAGGTATGGTGGTTGACGATGCCATTGTGGTGCTAGAGAATATTACCAAGCATATTGAGCGGGGTAGCTCGCCTCGCGAGGCAGCTATTTATGGCACCAACGAGGTGGGCTTGGCCGTTGTGGCAACAACCCTAACCGTTGTGGCTGTATTCTTCCCGCTAACTCTAGTGGGGGGCTTGAGTGGTATTATGTTTAAGCAGCTGGGCTGGATTGTAACCATCGTGGTGGTGGTATCAACCATTGCAGCCTTGACGTTAACGCCAATGCTCTCGTCGCAGATGCTAAGGCTTAACCCACCCCGCCGTAAGGGGTTGGCCAAGCTTATCTTCGATAATTCCGAAAGAATGCTTACCACAATAGATAATTTCTATGTTAAAACCCTTGCGTGGGCCATTAAGCATAGGTTTGTGGTAGTATTAACAGCTATAGCTGTTTTTGCATCAAGCATGCTCCTGGTGAACAGGGTAGGCACCGAGTTTATTCCACCTTCGGATAATGCCCGAGTTTCCATTGAAATAGAACTACCTACGGGGGTTAGGGTAGAGAAAACCCAGCTGGTTGCGCGTGAGGTTGAAGCGATTATCCAAAGCAAATACCCTGAGGTGGAGATGATCTCAACCAGCTCAGGTGCTGCCGACGATAATATCTTCTCGGCCATAGGGACCAACGGTAGCCATGTCATCAATATGACGCTACGCCTTTCTTCAAAAACTGAGCGCGAGCGCGATATTTACCTTATTAGCGATTTGATTAGAGATGACTTGGCCCAGCTGCCCGAGATTGCATCGTACTCGGTTACCCCAGGGGGTGGCGCTGGTTTTGGCGGGCAGGGCCAGATTGAAGTGATTATATCTGGTCACGATCTGGATGTTACCGGAGATTTTGCCCGTGAGCTTGCCGAGCGCATGAAAAGTATACCCGGCACCCGCGATGTAGATGTTAGCCTAGAGGAGCCGAGACTTGAGTATCAGGTAGAGTTTGACCGTGAAAAGTTGGCTTACTACGGATTAAACACCACCACGGCATCAACATTTGTTAGGAATAGGATTAATGGTTTGGTGGCGGCTAAGTATAGGGAGGATGGCGATGAGTACGATGTTATTGTTCGCTATGCCGAGCCTTTCCGTGAATCGTTAGAATCCATAGAAAATATCCTTATATACAACAACCAAGGACGAGCCGTTAGAGTGAAAGATGTTGGGGTTGTGAAGGAGTACTCCGCTCCACCAATTATTGAGCGCGAGAATCGTCAGCGGGTGGTTAAGGTTACATCGGCACTTTACAATGCATCGCTAACCGATGTGGTAAGCAATATATGGGCAACGATTGATGAAATGGAGTTACCCCAAGGGGTGGGTATTGATATTGGGGGTGATGCAGAGCAACAGCAGGAATCGTTTGCCGATCTATTCTCCTTACTTCTGCTCATCATTATGCTGGTGTACATCGTTATGGCAACTCAGTTCGAGTCGCTACGTTCACCGTTCATCATCATGTTCACCATTCCATTCGCTTTCACCGGTGTTATCCTGTCGCTATGGCTCACGGGTGAAACCCTTAACCTAATATCAATGATTGGCTCGGTGATGCTAGTGGGGATTGTGGTGAAGAACGGTATTGTGCTGGTTGACTATACTAACCTCATGCGCGATAGGGGGCTTTCGTTATCGCAAGCCGTGCTTACCTCGGGGCGTTCAAGGTTACGTCCAGTGCTTATGACCACCCTAACCACCGTACTGGGAATGCTACCATTAGCCATCGGTTTTGGCGAGGGCTCAGAGATATGGCGCCCTATGGGTGTGGCCATCATGGGCGGGCTAACCTTCTCAACCGTAATTACCCTGGTTCTTATTCCTGTGGTTTACACTATATTTGGAGCAAATAGGCTTAAGAAGGAGCGTAAAAGGATGGAGCAACTAGTTGAGGGCATATAATTTTATACCTAACGCCTATGGGCTACACTAGTTTTTTGGCCTGTTGATAGGTAATGGGCATAGCTGTTACTAATGCAAATTAAAAACGAGATGAAAACAGTATTCATATCATATAATCAGGCGCTTACCGAGCGCATCGAGGCAATCCTCGATCACCATGCAATTCGAGGGTTTACCCGTTGGGTCGATGTTCAGGGTAGAGGAACCCATAAGGGCGATCCCCATATGGGAACCCATACTTGGCCTGCTATGAACTCAGCCATTCTAGCTGTAGTTGAGGATAGGCAGGTTGACCCTTTGCTCGCTTCGTTATCGAAGCTAAATAGCCAGTCGGAAATGCAAGGGCTCCGTGCCTTTGTTTGGAATATCGAGGGCGGAATTTAGAATTTCTCAAATAATTAATCTTTAGGGATGTTGTGGTTTTGTGAGCAAAACCACAACATCCCTTTACTTTTTATTACCCGTAATTAAATTATTATTCTAATTTTACAAGGAATTTAACATAACTATCTGACATGGCAGCAAAACACATTCTACTTGTTGAAGATGTCTACTACAATCAGGTGCTTATTGAGTCGTTGCTTATTGACTGGGGTTACACCGTTTCAATAGTAAAAAATGGCGAAGAGGCCTTATCTATACTCAAAGAAGAGAGTTTCGATTTAATTGTGCTGGATATTATGATGCCGGTGATGGATGGATTCACTTTCCTTGAGGAAAAAGGGAAAGCCAAAATAGATTTGCCTGTGGTTATCCTTTCGGCTCGAAACGATATGAAGAGTATACAGAAGGCTCTTGAATTAGGTGCTCAAGATTATGTAGCTAAACCTTTCAACTCCTACGATTTAAGGAATAAGATTTCACTCTATCTTGATTAATAGCTACATTGTTTACAAAAATTTTTCCTTAAAAAGGCTGGTCTTTTCATAGTTGATCCTCCTGCTAATAATTATTTGCCCCTCGTTTGTTTTAAGTGCACAGGATTCGTTTCAGCCCAATAGGCCTTGTTTTAGCGCCGGAACGTACACATTGCCAAAAGATGAGGTGTACCTTGAAGTGGGTTACGTGCTTTCCTGCCCACCGCCTCCTTACCTCCCCTTGACCATTTTAAAGTCGTGTCATTTCCAGAGCTAACCCAAATTTTTGGGCTTAATGTGGCGATTGTAGGTACAACAAAACGTTATCGTCATCGTGGGTATCGTCTCGTCATTATTTGTTATGAGGCGAGACGAGACGATATGTAGCGTTATTATTTGAAGAGATTGGCTGCGCCGAAGCGGTTTGCAGACAGGCAAGCTCGCAAAACCTGTCCCCAAGTCAATTCTACGGGAAATCGCTCGGTTGCTTCAACCCTCAAAGTACGAGGGTTTCACTTCGTCCAGCACTTCGTGGCTCACAATGACGAGATAATAATATGTCATTGGTAGCGATACGAGACCACGAAGTAGCAGCGTAGCTAAACCTGTTATATGAATATCATTATAAAAAATACTTAGTCGGACACTAGTGATATTTTTACGCAATATAAGCCAGTTGTGGTGTAACTAATAATTTTTTGCATTCTATTTTTTATGTTTTGGTCAAACAAACCTTAAGGTTATCCAGTAAAAATCGAGTGTTTATCAAACTTTACCACTTTGTTTATGATATTGAGCTATATTTGTAGAATAAGATAGTATTGTCTCACTGTTAATTTGGTGTACATCCATATGCTTCGATGGTTCGTTTTATTAACCCTATTGCTGATATCGAACTGGCTCTTCGCTCAGAACTGGAACCTAATTTACCAAAGGGAGCTTGAGGCAGAGGAGTTCTTACTCGAAAAGCAGTACGAGCGTGCAGCAAAAAAGTATGAGGATGCCCTTAAGCTAATCCCTACCAGCGCTAACCTTAAGTTCAAGGTGGGAAGCGTTTACCTGTTAACTCCAACCAAAAAACATTTAGCTCTCGATTTTCTTAAAGAGGCCGCAAAGGGTGCATCGACAGAGTTTGACCCACGTGCCATAAAGGAAGAGGCTGCACCCATTGACGCCTGGTACCAGCTGGGTAGGGCATTGCAGATGGACAATCAGTTTACCGAGGCTATAGCTGCATTCGAGAAGTTTAAGTCGTTTCTCGACCCAAGCGATCCTTTTGTTGCCAATGTGAATAAGCGCATTGAATCCTGCCGCATGGCTCCTCAGCTTATGGCCGATGAGCAGGGGCTTGAGGCTATCAACCTTGGCAATATTATCAATAGCAAGGATGCTAATTTCAACGCAGTTGTTTCTGGCGACGGCAAAACACTAGCCTACACTCGGCTTGGGAGTAGAGGGTACGAGGTGTACGTGGCCAAACGAAAAGGCGATGCATGGGAGCGACCTAGGCGAATTACCGATGATATTCATGGTGGATTTCTGAAGACCGCATCGCTATCCTACGACGGAACATGGCTCTACCTGGTTGATGATTTTGCTTCAACGCAAAGTATTTACGATACCTTTTACGATGAGGGTTGGGTTCGCTCCAAAAGGCTGAAGAAACCAATAACCAGCAAGTTTAACGAAACCCATGCAGCCCTATCACCCGATGGCAAAACCCTTTACTTTACCAGCGACAGACCCGGAGGGCGTGGCGGGCTAGATATTTATAAATCTACTCAGGATAGTAGAGGTCGTTGGGGCGATCCGGTAAACCTTGGCCCAAGGGTTAACACCGAGCTCGATGAGGAAACTCCCTTCCTAACGCCCGATGGGCGTTACCTGTTTTTTAGCTCGCAGGGGCACAGCAGCATGGGTGGTTTCGATATTTTTTATGTCGATTTGAATGGCACCGGCGAACCCATAAACCTAGGCTACCCGGTAAACGATGCAGGCGATAACTTGTTTTACTATCCTCAGTCGCTAACCCAAGGGCTTATGGCCCTGTCGCAAAGCGATGGTTTTGGCCCGCAGGATATTTACGAGCTACAAATTACTCCATTGGTTACGCTTAATGGCAACCTGGCAGTGGTTGACGATCAACCTATTCAACAGGATGAAACCGTAAAGGTTGAGATTATTGACCTGCAATCGACAGATATGATAGCAGAAATTAGCGCAAACCTAACCGATAAGTCGTTTTCCAAGAGATTACGCCCAGGCGATTACCTTGTACAAGCCAAAGCCAATGGATATGAGGACTTTGAGCTGAAATTTACCATTGCAGCAACCCAAGCGCCACAGGATTTAAATATCTCGCTAATACCTATACCCCAAGCGCCCCAGCCAGAGATTCAGCTTGCTATACAGCAAGAAATTGAGGGTGAAACTTTACAGACAGAACCTAGGCCAGAACCAGAACACCTCGACCCTTCGGCAGGCCCAGGTCACCGCGAGATTAGTGAACTGCCTCAATCAACTCAATCAACTCAATCAATTCAATCAATTCAATCAACTCAATCACAACCAGAGCTTAAGCCTCAACCTCAAACAAAAACACAGCCCGTCAGATCTTTTGTTGCAGAATCGCTGCCAACCGAAGGGTACTACACGGTTCAATTTATGGCCTTGCTTGTGCCGGTTCCCGAGAGTCATTTCCAGAATATTGAGGGGGTAATTATTACTCAAGGTGCCGATGGTTACCATAGGTATTCCGTTGGTGCTGTGGCCACAAGGGGCGAAGCGCAGGTAATACAGCAACAGCTGCGCAGCTTGGGCTACAACGAATCATTCATTAGGTACAACAAGCCATCTCAGCATCAAACGGTTCAAAGGATGGAATCCGAATCGCATTTCACCATTCAGGTGATGGCTCTTAGGAACCCTGCCGATATGAGTAGGTTTGGCAACCTGCCCGATGTTAAGGTTGAACAGGGCGACGATTCGTTCTATCGATACTTCACTGGAAGCTACTCATCGCATCAGCAGGCAAGTGACGATTTGGCTCGTATCGAGCGAATTGGATACAAGGGAGCCTTTGTGCGAAAGCTTTAATCTCAAATATTTAAGAATATACTTAATGCAGTATTCCTTTGCAATCTGCATACAAAACAATTGTATCTAATTGCAGGGTATGTTGCTGATTTTTTATAATATTGTGGGTACGACAAAGCTCATTATTTATGTGCTAAAAATTAACCAATTTCAGTCCAATGAAAAAAATCTTTATTACAACCCTCTTGCTAATTTTTATATCGATAGGTGTATTCGCTCAATCGCTACTCTACAAGGTAACAGGCGAAAATATGCAACATCCTGTTTACATTTATGGAACCATTCACGCGATACCTCAGGCCGATTTTTTTGTTGATGATGTAGTGGTTGAAAAGTTTAAATCATCGGAAAAGCTCGTGCTCGAGATAGATATGTCGAACCCAAATATGGCATTCGAGGTGCAAGCTGCCATGATGATGAAGGATAATAGCATCGATAAATTACTCGCACCCGAGGAGTATGCAAGGTTATCAAAGTTTTTTGTCGACTCGCTGCAAATGCCCATAGCTATGCTAAATAGCGTTAAGCCGTTGATGATGTCATCGTTCTTGCTACCCAAGCTAATTGGAACTCAGGTAGCATCGTACGAGGGGTACTTTATGCAGCAAGCTGCTGCGCAACAAAAGCAGGTTGGTGGGCTCGAAACGGTAGTTGAGCAGATTAGCCATTTGGATATGATTCCATTGACACAACAAGCCTCGATGCTTATGGAGAGCGTTGATGATTTTAACAAGTCGCGAAGCGAATTTAAACATTTGGTCGAAACCTACAAGAGTCGAGATGTTGAGGCTGTTTACCAAGTGGTAATGGAAACCGAGGAGGAGTACAAGGAGTTTGGCGAGTTCCTTATCGATAAGCGCAACCAGAACTGGATACCAAAGATTATTGAGCTGGGCAATGCCCAAACCACATTTGTTGCCGTTGGCTGCGGCCATCTGGGTGGCGAAAAGGGGGTGCTTAACCTGCTTCGCAAGGAGGGCTTTGATGTTAAAATGATGGAGTAGAAAGCCAATCGCCGTTTGGGGTGTGCAGGTTTTTAATCAAACTAAAAGGTTTATATGAAGAAGATTTTATTACTGGTTGTATCTGTGCTAACTATCTGGTCGTGTGCACAGCCAAAACCCGATGTGGTAATTACCACCGATGAGCTATCGGCATTTAAGCCCACCATTGTTCTCATGCACCCCACGGTGAATAATCTAAAAACTTTCATCTCGCTTACCGAGCAGGATATATTCCCATTCCCAGCGGAAGCCAATGTGTTGGGCTTATATCATAGCAAGGGTGCGTACGATTATAGCCAATCGGCTAAGTTTTTACAAGATTTAAACAACCCCCGCTTTGCACTGCTTGAGGTTTCTGGAGATTTGAGACCTGAAAATCTATATAAGTACAATGAGTGTAGCGATATTTTTAGCAATATCTTTGAGAATTCGCGTGGCATAATTTTCTTCGGTGGGCCCGATATGCCGCCTGCCACCTACGAGAGTCAAACAAATTTGCTAACCTCAATAACCGATGTTCATAGGCATTATGTGGAGCTATCGTTCCTCTTTCACCTACTTGGCGGTAGCCAGAACGAAGAGGTTACACCCCTGCTCGACAGCAAGCCCGAATACGCTATCCTTGGAATTTGCCTTGGTATGCAAACCATGAACGTGGCAACCGGCGGCACCATGGTGCAGGATATCCCCACCGAGATTTACGGTTTAGCAACCGTTGAGGAGGTTTTAGCATTGGACGAAAATATGCAGCACCGGAACTACTACTCAAACCTTGGTGTAGACAAGGATTTGATTTGGGGCCATTTTCATCAAATCAAGTTTGAGCAGGGCAGTCTGTTCGATTCCTTGAACAGAAGTTTCCAGGAACTGCCCTACATATGGAGTAGTCACCACCAGGCGCTAAGCAAGTTGGGTAAGGATATTGTTCCCATTGCCTGGAGTATGGACGGGGAAATTATTGAAGCCATTAAGCATACCAATTATCCCTATGTGATTGGCGTTCAGTTTCACCCCGAAGTGCCATCGATTTATGATGCCGACACAAAGTTGCAAAGATTTCCTTTTGAGCAGAACCCAAAATCTTATATCGACCTATATCCCAAGGGTAAGGGCGAAGATTTTCACCGTGCTTTTTGGCTAATGGTGGGGGAGTGGTTTAAACGCTAAGGCGCAAGGACGCTAATTTTTTTCGGCTTATCACCTATGCATTGGAAAATCTTGCTATTTAGTAGTTTCAGTAACTTATTGCAGAGTCACGGATTATAAGTCCCGTAGGGACGAGATATCGGTAAATAATTCTGGTTATCTTTCCGTGCCATCAGGTACGGTATATTCCGCATAGCTGACGGCACTAAAAGGGTTCTTTTGCATATTTTTTTTACCGTATGCAAAAAGTATCGCTTACATCACAATAAAATGTTGCAATCTTTTTTGCGGCTTACCGCTTTAGCGTTAATTATTTAGTTAAATGATTATCCGTTATAGTACCTATATCATTTTTGCGTCATTGCGATCCCGACGTTTTTTGTCGGGAGAAGCAATCTTTAACTCTGTTTTACAACAGATTGCTTCTTCGTAAAAAGTACTCCCTGCCTGCCTGCCGCCTCCCTGCCTGCCTGCCGCCTCCCTGCCTGCCTGCCGGCAAAGGCAGGGCAAAGGCAGGGCAAAGGCAGGGCAAAGGCAGGCTCTCAATGTCAAATTCATTTTTATTTTGTTGTATCATACGTTTATCATCACTTTAGGCATATTCGCGGATAGTCATATTTAGTTAACTATTATTTCATCAATAAAAATAAAAGCATTGCCACCAGCGCCAAGGTGCCATTTGGGTATTTGCCCAAAATTCGTGGCTTTAATCTTAACGTATCGTCCCTTGGTATTTACCTTTTTACCCAAATCCTGCTGCTGAATTTCGTAATCATCGAATGGTACTTTATTTTTGATATTTGATGCTTGCGTAAAGTTCTCCCCATCGTTGGAAACATAAAAGGTAACATCCTTGGGCATCCAAATCCATGAGCGGATATCCTGAACGAATCCTGCAGCTATGTAATTAATGGGTTGCACTTTGCCTAGATCTACCACGGCCTCAAAATCAGTTCCTTGATATCCCATCCAGCCGCCCAAGCGCCAGTTCGATGCGCCTCGCACACCATCAATCAGGGCTTCGGGGCCTCCGGCGTGGTAGCTGGGGCTCCATTTCGATTTAATCTCGATGCTCCGATTAATATCAATCTTCACAAAGTCGGCTTGCACTGGGAAACTGTAGCCAATATCCTCTTTATAGGTTACGGCTTTTAGGGTTGTGGTGCCTGTTAGGATAAGCGGCTCTGTGTATTTGTTCGATTCTTTGGTGGGCGTTGTGCCATCGAGGGTGTAGTAAATATCACAATCGGGAATAATGGTGCCAATGGTAACCTGCATTGTATCGCGGATGCGATGTTCCTCGGACAGAATATAGGGTACAGGTAGAAGCAACTCGTCTGTAATGGTGGTTTCGGGAATATCCTTATCGTTCGTACCCCAACTTGTATTGGGACTGCTTCCCATCGTAAAGTGCAGTTGCCCTCCGTTCATAATATCGCTATGCGAAATGTACGATTTGCTGTACTCCTTGCCATTTAGCGTTGCCGATTGGATGTAGAAATTCTTTTTGGAAACGTTACTGGCCGTAATTTTAAACGTGTTGCCATTCTCAAGATGAATCTCCATTTCTGGAAACCAAGGGGTGCCAATT
>JAVERU010000098.1:0-10846 GCA_034006965.1 Tenuifilaceae bacterium | reverse complement strand
AAAACCCATTGCGCTCATGATTAGCCACGCCGACATCTGTCCGCAGTCCTCGTTGCCGCTAAGCCCATCGGGCTTATGGGTGTAAAGCTCATCCATGATTTGGCGCACACGCTGCTGCGTTTTCCATGGTTGATTAAGGTAGTTGTACAGGTAGGCCATATGGTGGCTGGGCTCGTTGCCGTGAGCATACTGTCCAATTAATCCAGAAATATCCTTTTGATCTTTTCCGGTGATTTTGCTATCGGTTTCGAACATCTCATTGAGCTTAGCGGCAAGGTTTTCTTTGCCACCGTGTAGCTTGTACAGCCCGGTAATATCCTGCGGAACGTAAAAGCTGTACTGCCATGAGTTGGCCTCGGTAAAGTGCCAATCCACCGTGGTGGGATTGAAAGGCGTGAGCCAACCGCCGTTAAGGCGTGGGCGCATAAATCCTGTCGTGGGGTCGAAGATGTTTTTGTAGAACTGTGCCCTGTGGATATACTCGCGGTAAATATCGTCCTTGCCCATCTGTTTTGCCATAAGGGCAATGCACCAGTCGTTGTATGCATACTCAAGGGTTTTCGATATGGACTCGTGCTCCTTATCGCCGGGGATATGGCCGTACTTTTGGTATGCTCCCAATCCAAAGTGCTCACGTGTTGCGCTATGAATCATTGCCTGTAGCGCTTTATCGGCATCAAACCCATCGATGCCCTTGGTGTAGGCATCGGCAATTACCGAAATGGCGTGGTTGCCAATCATACAGTAGGTTTCGTTGGCAGCTAGTTCCCATATGGGGAGCAAACCACCTTTCTGGTACATATCGAGCATTACGTTGATAAAATCGGTGGTGCGATCCTGCTCAATAATGGTCATTAGCGGATGCCACGTGCGGTAGGTGTCCCAAAGCGAGAAAACGGTGTAGTTGGTAAAACCCTCGGCGATGTGGATTTGCTTATCCATTCCACGATACCGATTATCCACATCCATAAAGGTGTTGGGCTGCAGGAATGCGTGGTACAGGGCGGTGTAGAAAACTGTTTTTTGCTCGTCGGAGTTACCCGAAACAATTATTTTGCTTAGCTCGTTATTCCAGGCATCGTATGCTTTTTGCTTCACTTCATCGAAACCCCAACCGGGCAATTCTGCATTTAGATTTTTGTGCGCACCTTCGGCATCCACAGCCGAAAGGGCAACCTTTACCTCAATGGCTTCATCCTTTGAGGTTTCAAATCCAACGAAAGCCTTTATGTTTGTGCCTTGTGCTTTATTACCATCAATAAAACTATCATCTTTAGCAACGCCTTTGCGCACGAATGGCTTGGAGAACTCCATATGGAAGAACCAAACCATATCGTTGGCCCAGTTGGATGAGCGGCGCATTCCGCGTATCTGTGTATCGCTAATAATCTCAATCCACGAGTCGGTTACACGATCCCTATGCTCTAGGTCGATAATAATATTTGCTTCGGATGATTCAGGAAAGGTGTAACGATGGTAACCCACACGTGTTGTGGTGGTGAGTTCGGCCAGAACTTCGGGCTTATCGAGGAAAACGCTGTAGTAGCCAGCTTTGGCCGTTTCATTTTTCTTTTGAAAGGGCGATAAATACTCGCTATTTTCTATTGTTGGCTTACCAACAACAGGCATTAGCAGGATATCGCCATAGTCGCCTACGCCGGTTCCGTTAAGGGCGGTATGGGTAAAACCGTAGATTACCGAGTCGGTGTAGTGGTAGCCCGATGCGCCATCCCAGCCGCCAAGGCGGGTATCGGGACTAAGTTGTACCATTCCAAATGGCATTGAAGCACCGGGGTATGTGTGCCCGTGTGCATCGGTACCGATAAATGGATTTACAAAATCAGCAGGGTTTTCAACTTTTGTTATGGTTGTACAGGCTGTGGCTAGTAGCGCCAGACCAATTGCTAAGAGGTTTGTTTTGTTCATATTAATTGGTTTTATCCACAAATTTTCACAAATATCCACAAATGTATTATTTGCGTTAATTTGTGTAAATCTGTGGATTATTACAAATGCATAATTCTAAGTTGCTCCTTAAATCTATCAATGGACAAATCGGTTTTGCAAATGTATTATTTGCGTTAATTTGTGTAAATCTGTGGATTATTACAAATGCATAATTCTAAGTTGCTCCTTAAATCTTTCAATGGATAAATCGGTTTTGCAGAATACTGTTACTTCCTCATTGGGCAGTATATGCATAAAGTTATCGCTAAATTTTGCGTGGCTATGGGTTAGGTATAGCTGAACGTGGGCTGCAAATGCATTGGAGGTTAATCTAATGTTGAAACCACCTTTTACTTCCTCAATTCTTATTTCGACAGTTGCTGTTGGTAGCTCAAGCATCCCAAGTGGGACTAGAAACTTGCGGTTTATGTACTGCTTGCCCTGACTATCGGTAAATTTGGCCTCCAGCATCACGCTTTTCTTGTCGAAATCAGCAAAAAATGAATCTGATTTTTCTGAGATTACAGGTGTTGAGGTGTTGGCTTTGGCGGTAATATCCTTGGAGAGCATCGTTTTTCTGTTGCCATCAAAATCAATTACAATAATTTCCACCTTTCCTTCAGTATCTCCCAATTTATCGGATATTAGGTGAACCTCAAATTGATTCTTGTAATCAATTGCCGAAACCAGTATATCTGCATAAAGTTCTCGAACCCTGTACTGTAAAGCCTTCCAATTGCCAAACACATCGGTGGCACTCCAGCTGGTAACGGGCCAGCAATCGTTTAGCTGCCAGTACAGCGTGCCCATACAGTAGGGCATTGCCCTGCGCTGAGATTCTATGGCCAGCCCAATTCCCTTGGCTTGCACCAGCTGACTTAGGTAGATGAATTCATCAAGCGTTTCGGCGGATAGCCCCTCCATTTTAAGGTACGAATCGATGGTTTGATAACCCGTAGCATGTTTCTGGTGGCATTGTAGCGATGGGGAGAATAGGTAGTCCTCATCCTCGGGTTGGAATGCGCGAATGGTCGATAGGGTGGGCATTGCTTGCAGCCCAAACTCACTGGCGAATCGTGGTATCTTCTCAATGTACATTTCTACGGGCTGCACTCCCCACCAAACACCCCAGTAGTGCGAGCTGCCGTGGGTTAAACTTTTGTCCCTGCCCCAGCCGTAAAGCGGCGAGGTGGATAGGTAGAATCGTTGCGGGTCGTGCTCCTTAACCACATCGGGCAGCACCTTATGGAACACCTTTTTGTACCCCTCCCAGATGGAAGCCGAATCCTTTTTTGAGATATTATGGGCCTTTTGCCAGCCCCAGTTATGCCATCCCTCGTCCACCTCATTGTTGCCGCACCATAGGGCTATGTTGGAGTGGTTGCGCAATCTTTTTACCTGTTGTGCGGCCTCCTGCTTAACATTCGTAACGTAATTGTCGTTGCCTGGATACATTGCGCAGGCAAACATAAAATCTTGCCAAATAAGAATGCCATTGCGGTTGCAAAGCTCGTAAAAGATGTCATCCTCGTAAACCCCGCCACCCCAAACGCGCAGCATATTCATATTCGACTCAACGGCTAAATCAACAATATCAATATAATTTTGGTGGGTGACCTCGGTAACAAACGAGTGCTGTGGGATGTAGTTGGCACCCTTCATATACACCTTGTGGCCGTTTAGCTCCACGTAAAGCGCTTGGCCGTGCTCATCGTCCTCAAGAACGGTTTTGAGAGTTCTAACACCAAAGGGGATTTCTTTTGTATGAATATAACCCGATTCGGTTATTAGCTCAATGCGCAAATCGTAAATATGGGGTTCGCCCAGGCCATTGCTCCACCAGAGTTTTGGGTTGTTGATTTTAAATTCGATGCTGTAGTTATGGTTGACTGATTGGAGACTGATTGCCTGATTGGTGATTGCCTGATTGGTTTTGGTTTCGATTATTCGGATTGTGGCATTTTCGTCGATTGATGATTCTATCCAGTAGGTTAAATTGATGGTTGCTGCTTGTTCAGTAATATCCTTGGTAAATATATGGAAATCGGTTGGGCGATGGGTGTTCCAGACCTCAAGGTAAACTGGCTTATGAATTCCTGCGGTGATGAATCGTGGGCCCCAGTCCCAGCCAAAATGGTATGCCGCCTTGCGGGCAAAGTTCCACCTGCCGCCGGGTAGGGGATAGCCTAGAGCTAGCGAATCCTCAAAAAATTTGTTTAATGCCGATTTGAAATGCACCTCCAAAAGGTTGTTTCCAACCTTGAGAAGTTCTTTACAATCAAACTCCCACTTGCGATGCATATTATTGGCCTGCAGTATGGTTTGGCCATTGAGCATTACATTGGCGTAGGTGTCTAATCCCTCAAAAACAAGGTTGATATTTTTGTTCGCAAGCAGGTTGGAGTCGATGGCAAACTGAGTTTTGTAAATCCAATCGCGCTCGCCAATCCATTGAAGCTTCTCCTCGTTACAGCCAAAGAATGGGTCTTCGATAACACCATTGTTCCATAAGTCGGTGTGAACAGTTCCCGGTACGTTGGCCGGATACCAATCGGGTTCGCCCTTATCGCGAAAAATCCAGCTGGTATTTATTTCTATCCTTTCAACTAGTTCCTTTCTGGGTTCTTGTTTGCAAGAGAAAAACAGGAGTGTTGCTACGGAAAAAAAAGAAATTATAGTTAAGCAATATTTCATAGCACTATTATAATTTTAGTAATGCTTAATACTCCATCGCGAGCGAACACCCATGTAGAACACTAGCTCGCCACCAGCCAAAATATCGAAATGGCTAATCTTGTTGTTGATTATATCCTTTCCGTTTAGTGTAACCTTTTGCACATAAACATTATTCTTAGATTGATTTACGACTCTAATTTTAAAGGTTTTACCATTTTCAAGATTTATAGTTGCTGATTTCACCAGTGGGCTACCCAACTCGTAGAACTCGGAGCCCGGGGCAACAGGGTAAAAGCCCAATGCGCTGAAAATGTACCAAGCGCTCATTTGCCCCAGATCATCGTTGCCGCTAAGGCCATCGGGGGTTGGTTTGTACTTAGTATCGATAATCATTCTAATCGTTTCCTGTGTTTTCCAAGGATTTGCTGTCCAGTTGTATAAATATGGAATATGATGCGATGGCTCGTTGCCATGTACATAGTTCCCAATTATACCCTCGCGGGTAATGTCCTCTGTATTCTCGAAATACTTATCGGGTAGGTGCATATTGAAAACCGAGTCGAGGTAAACCTCCAGCTCTCTTTGGCCGCCAAGTAGTTCCATTAGCCCTTCCACATCGTGAGGCACATAAAGCGAGTAGTTCCATGCATTACCCTCAATAAATCCCTGCCCGTGGGTGTCGAGCACATCAAAATCCTCCTTAAAAGTACCATCCAATAGGCGTGGGCGCATGAAGCCTATGGATTTATCGAAAACATTTCGGTAGTTCTGGGCACGTTGCATAAACTCTTTGTAGACACTATCGTTGTTTAACTTTTTGGCCATCTGGGCTATGGCCCAATCGTCGTATGCAAACTCTAGGGTTTTCGATACCGAATTGTTGGAGATATCCTCGGGAACATAACCGAGCTTAATGTAATGCTCCAAACCATCGTACCATCCATTGCTGGCCGTTTGTACAGCAGCATCGAGGGCAAGCTGTGTATCGAAACTGGCATTGCCCTTCACAATGGCATCGGCAAGGAGCGAAACCGAGTGGTAGCCAATCATACACCAGTTCTCATTGGCGTAGTGACTCCACACGGGCAACATTTTATGTACGCTTTGCGAGTAGTGCGCCAGCATCGATTTTATCATATCCACATTGCGCTGGGGCTGAATTATGTTGAAAAGTGGATGTAGCGCCCTGTAGGTATCCCAAAGCGAAAAGGTGGTGTAGTTGGTGAATCCTTTAGCGGTATGAGTATTCTGGTCGAGCCCCTTGTACTTACCATCAACATCCATATAAACGGTTGGGCCAAGGAAAGAGTGGTATAGCGAGGTGTAGAAGTTGATTTTATCGTCATCGGTTAGGGTTTCAACCTCAACCTTTGCCAGCTCTTTATTCCACAATGCTTGCCCCTCCTTCACCACACAGTCGAAATCCCAATGCGGCGTTTCTGCAGCAAGATTTTTCAAAGCGCCATTGGTGCTAACTGGCGATATGGCCACTTTCATTAGGATTTGCTCGTTATTACTGGTTTCAAAATCGAAATGACACTTTATTTCACGCCCAGCATTTTCGGGGAAGTTGCTGTTCTGGTCGAATCGTCTCCAGAATCCTCGGTAAATCAACTCCTCACTGTTGACTAATCCGTATGATTTGAAAGGTTTTGAAAACGATATGGCGAAATACACCGTGCGGGTGCGAGCCCATCCGTAGGTTTGGCGGTAGCCTGTTATCAGCGTATCGTTCTCGGCACGGACGAATGTCCATACATTTTTATCGGGGTAGTTGTAAATTCCGTGGGTTAAATCAACAATAATGTGAGCATCTGAAGATTGAGGAAACGTGTAACGATGCATTCCCACGCGGGTTGTGGTGGTTAGCTCGGCGTTTATACCGTAATCACTAAGGTGAACCTGATAGTAGTTTGGCTGCGCCGACTCGTTATCGTGACTAAAACGCGAGCGGTAGCCCGAGTTGGAATTTGATGAAGTCCCTGGGTTGAGCCTAAGTTTTCCTGTGGTAGGCATTACCAGAATATCGCCCAGGTCGGAGTGGCCGGTGCCGCTAAAATGGGTATGGCTAAAGCCAACAATGGTATTGTCGTCGTATTGATAGCCTGCACAGTAATCGTAAACCCTGGGATTATACTTGCCATCCACGGCGTAGGGAATGGTGTCGGTATCGGGGCTTAGCTGCACCGAGCCAAAGGGAACTGTTGCTCCGGGAAAGGTATGCCCCATCCGTTGTGTGCCAATAAATGGGTTTACCCAATGGATTGGTTTTTTCTCCGATTGCTGCGCAACTGTTGAAACAGAAAGGCCGACAAGCAGTATGATGGCTAAGTGTTTAATCATAGGTTTCAATTCGTATGTATTAAGTAGATTATGATTTGCCAATAGCCCTAAGCGCAAAAGCGTACGCCCCAATGGCAATGGCTTGGCTAGTCCCTAGGCGGGTGCGCCCGATGGCCACGTTTTTTTGCCAGCAGTAGGGAACCTGAAGGTTAACATTAGGAACCTTTACCATTTTTGGGTTGTTTTTGTAAAATGCATTGCTATCCTCATAGCTCTCCAGGTTAAAGGCTTTCACTTCAAGCCTGTTGATATTCTGCCCATTGTAGGTAGATATTTTCCCGTTGAGCTGCGCCATCATCGATGGAGCAAATATGGGATAGGCATTTGAAAGACCTCCGCCAATTACCACGTTGCAATCGAGCAGTGTTATGGCATTGGCCAGCACATCGCCAAGGGTTTTGCCAAGCCTCTCGAAGCTTGCGCTGGCAGCCAAAGCATCACCTTTTTGGTAGCCCAGAGCAATATCGAAGATTTGTTTGGGGGTTAGCTTTTTATCCTCAACGTTGCCAGTTATTTCTGAATACACCCTCTGAACAGCCCTAATGCTGATGCTCTCCTCGGCAAAAACGTTAGGCTCAAGGGCATTGCGGGTTACCCATATCTCGGCACCAGCCGAATTGTCGCCTAGGTACAGCTCACCGTTATGTACAATACCCGCTCCCAATCCTGTTCCCAGCGTAATGCCCAGCAGATTTTTATACCTTTTAGGGACATTATGGCTTTCCAGCTCATTATTTATCTCGGGTAGCATTCCGGCAATGGCCTCGCCATAGGCAAACAGATCGCCATCGTTATTTATAAAGACAGGGATTTCAAACACGCCCTCGAGCATTGGGCCAAGGGCAATTCCTCCCCTGAAAGCCGGTAGGTTTCCCAAATCGCCAATAACCCCGTTGGGGTAGTCGGCTGGGCCAGGGAAGGCGAAGCTAATTGCGCAAGGTTCCTCCTTGAGCATCGCCCTAACCTCCTTAAACCCGTTCACAATGCTGCTTAAGCAAAGGTTTAGGTCGTGACCGTTTGCGGGGTAGGCAATGGGATTAACGATCTCCTTACCTCCTTTGATGGCCGAAAAAACAAAGTTTGTTCCCCCTGCATCCAGGGTCATTACTACCTCTTTTCGTTTGTTGAGCTCCATTTTATCAACCTATTTTTTTGCAGATTTTAATGCTACAATTAGAATATAGAATATGCACGCAGCTGGAACTAAGAATCCCATCTGTACGCTAATATCGGCCACGGCACCCGTGATGGGTGGGATTAGCGCACCTCCCACAATGGCAGTTACCATAAGGCCCGAGAGTTCGTTTGCCCGTTCGGGCATAGCATCAACCGTAATTGAGAAGATAAGCGGGAAGATATTGGAGAAGCCCAGACCAATCATCACAATGCCTGAGTATGCAAAGTACTGGCTTCCGAAGAATAGCAGTAGCATTCCCAGTGCCGATAGGATTACGCTGTATACCAAAAACTTGCCCGCCTTCAGCTTCTTCAGGATAAATGCACCCGCAAGACGACCAAGGAAAATGGGCAGGAAGAATAATCCCCATGCCAGCCAAAGGCCAAAATCGCTAATGCCGTAAACCTTGTCCATAAGTATTGGGATTTGTGCGCTCATTGAAACCTCGGCGCCAACGTAAAGAAAAATCCCAACCACCATTAGCAGTACGAATGGGTTGCCCAGTAGCTTTATACTCGATGAAAATGTTGCTGGTTCGGTATGGCCACTTTTTTTCTCGTCAATTTTTAATGTGTTAACCCATAGTAGGGTGATTAGGATTATAATGGCGAACATTGGGAACAGGATGGTCCAGTCGAGACCAAACCAAACCGCAACGGCTGGTGGCACTAGAAAGCCAAGTGACGAGCCAATGGCCTTAATGGACTGCCCCAGCGATAGGTTGCTTGAGTATTGTCCATCGGCCGAAACATCGCGCATAATGGGATTGCCCGCAACCTGGAGGGTAGTGGCACCCGCACCCAAAAGGAAGATGGAGACGAACAGCGCGTACAGCTTGGTGAACGAACCCGCCTCTACAATAGCTTTGGGACCATACATCCCGAAAAGGATTGGAATTACCAGCCCAACTAGCGCAATGGTTAGCCCCAGTGATAGGATAAACTTTTTCCCCTTCTTATCCTGATAAACCCCCATGGGAATCGAGAGAATACCAAACATTATGAATCCGCTGGTGGTCATCAGCGAGGCCACAAAGTTCGATACCTCAAATGAGTCCTTAACCAGCGATACCAGTGGCCCTACCACATCGCCAAAGCCCATGGCTAGGAATGCGAGGAAAATTGGAAAGGTTTTACTACGTGACATAGCGTTATGATTTTTTAGTTGATGAATCTCTGATAATTAGTTCTACCGGTAGTTTTACCAAGCGTTCTTTGGTTGTAATTTTCTCCCCGCTGAGTTGCCGCAACAGCAGGTCGAATGCTTTCTCTCCAATCTGCTCAATGGGTTGCGCAATGGTGCTAACCGAGGGTTGCGTAAAGCTAAAGTACAGCATATCGTCGAAACCAATTATTGCAATGTTGTTAGGGATACTCAGTGAGAGTTTTCGGAGTGCCGTAAGGCAGTACGAGGTAAGATTATTGTTTAGGGTAAATATGGCCTCGGGCAGATTGTTGGATTCTTTCAGAATTTGTAGCCTATCTTCCACTGCACTCTCCATATCTTTAAATGGTATATGGAGATCCCACTGGGAAGGAATTGTGATGCCTGATTCTGCTAGCGATGATACGAATGCTTTGGATCGCTCCATAATGGTTGAGATGTATTCGGGGCTGATGGATAGCATGGCAATCTTTTTAATTCCTTGTGATACAAGATGATTTGCTGCCAGCTGAGCACCCCTGTAATTATCAACATAAACCTGTGGCGATTCAATGTTATTAAATGTTCTATCGATAAGTACGTGGGGTATATCATTTAGCAATTTACCTATGCCCTCGAAGTTTTCCTGCGATGACGATATGATTAGTCCATCGACCTTGCGCTCCCGTAGCATCTTAATTTGCTGCTTTTCTTTCTCCACGTTCTCGTCGGTGCTGCAAATTACCACGCTGTAGCCCTTATCCCAAGCGTAATCCTCAACTCTACGAGCAATGCGCGAGTAGAAACGGTTAGCGATATCGGAAACGATAAGCCCAATGGTGTTGGTTTTGCCTGTGCGAAATCCGCGTGCCAGCATATTGGGGCTGTAGTGTAGCTCCTCAATTTTTTTTAGTACCCGTTTTTGAGTTTCAGGACTTATGCCGTGATCGTTGCCTTTGCCATTTATTACGAGCGATACAAGGGTTTTTGAAACACCAAGGGTGTTGGCAATATCGGCTAAGGAGATTTTTTTGTTCATGGGATGGTTCTATTCCACTACTATTTCGCTAACAAACAAAAAGGCTGGTTTTCCCTCTCCAGAATGGCCTTTGGGGCATTGTCCCAAGTTTTTTAGAGTTACTCTTATCTTCTGGATGTCTTCTAATGCTGCTTTGGCTTCAAAAATTTTGGTAATTTTTCCTCCTTGGTAGGGCAAGATATTATTTTCAATCTCCTGAACACGTTCAAAGTGCTTCCCATCCTTTGATACTTCAAATACTGCCTTGGTGGGTAGGAAAATCCATGCGGCTATATCTTGCAGCGCATCAACCGTAATTCTCTCTAAGCTTTGTGGCTCGCCAAGGTCGATGGTTGCCACCATATCATTGCCCAAAAATCCTTGCCAATTCCCATCGGAGAAGCTATTACTTCCCATAATACCGTTTACCAGCGAATGCCTTCCGCTGCCATTGTAGCGTGGGCTATTGGGATATTTTTGTTCAACGCTTTTGGCAAAGGCTTTATGCAGGTTATAGTGGTTTGTGTGTACTTTTCCAACCA
>JAVERU010000162.1:0-5746 GCA_034006965.1 Tenuifilaceae bacterium | reverse complement strand
GGTTGAAGCATGGCAAAACGAGAGAAACAGTAAGGATTGTAAGATTAATTGGAGATTCACAACTAAAGATGCTAGGATTAAGCTAAAGCGTCTTTATCCGTCAATTTATAATTAACATAACACTAGTCCTGCTTGATGCAAATAAAAAATGAGCAATAAACTTGCATTCTTTTTCCAGAAATCGCTGTCCTCAAATTGTTGGTTAACAATAGCAATGTAGTTAATGATATTTAAAACCATTCTTTCTTTTGAGCGATACTCATGGTTTTTTAGTTGCTTTAAAGGAGAAGTTTTAAGCTCCATTCCAATTTCAAGGAAGTCGGCTTCTGATTTAGAATTTGGGTCATATCCGAAATAAAACTTCTCAAGTATTTGTCCAAAATTGCCTTTGCCTGTGTAATTATGTTCAATAATACTAGGGTCGCAGACTTCTCTCAAGGTTTTACCTTTGAGTAATTTGGCATATTCTACAACTGAATTCTTATCTTGCGGATCGTAAGGCAGCTTCATGCTTTATCTTTTGATTTAAAGCAATTCCTATTTTTTCAATTACTCCAACTACCAATGCATTACCCATAAAGAATGCTCTTTTAGTGTCGGAAATTCCTTTTAATTTGGTGTGATCATCAGGAAACATATTAAGTCTTTCTAATTCAACGGGTGAAAGTCTTCTATATCCTTTATGTGTTTGAATAACGTGTTTAAACCTAGAAGGAGATTTCCCCCCCTCTCCAGTTATAATTGTTCTTGATGGCTTGTCAAGTGGATCTGGGAAAAACATACCTCCTTCACTGTAATGGTATTCAAAGCCTTGTGCATTTGTTCGCATTTCTTTTTTAGGGCCTTTTAAATAGATCCATCTATTTAGTTCGCTTTGGTTAATGTAAAATTCCGATGTTACTTCTCCGTTTAGGATTAGGTCGCCTAAATTAGTGAAATTACCATTATAGTTTGGGTATGTTTTCATGGTTGTAACCAAGCCATTTATCATTACACCTGTATTTTCAAAAGGACTTGACGTGCTATTCTTATTAAAATTTTCTGAAATCTCAACTATATCTCCATTCAGTTTAAATTCTAAGGGGAATAGCTTATTTTCAGATTTTACTGGAAATGCTTCTGCTAGAGTCCCTTGTTCTAATAACCATTCTGTTGGAGTAAATTCCTTTATGCTTCCATAAATGTTAGTGCCCATAAGATATGCTAAAATGAAAATTCTTCTACGTCGTTGAGGCATACCAAAATCGGCTGCATTTATTACTCTCCATTCAACTGCATATCCCAATTCGTTTAAACTTTGTAAAATTATTGCAAAGTCACGCCCTCTTTGTCCTGACGGAGAAATAAGCAAACGATCAACATTTTCAAGGAAAAGATATTTTGGTTTATTCTGTTTTTCGGAAAGTATCTTATGGATACTCCACCACAATACTCCTTTTTTACCTATCAAACCCTTAGAATTCTTCAACGTTGTTGCTACGGAATAATCTTGACAGGGAAAACCACCAACCAGTAGATCGTGGTCGGGAATTTTTGAAACGTCAACTTGTGCAATGTCTTCATTTGAATGACCTGCTTTTCCGAACCTGTTTTCGTAAACCAATGAAGCGTGTTGGGTTTTTGTTGATGGTTCCCATTGGTTGCTCCAAATGACTTTATAAGGTGATTGAAAATATTCTTTATATCCCGATGATGCAGTCTTACCATTCCAACCCTCTAATCCGAGACGAAAGCCACCAACACCTGCAAATAATTCTACAACTCTAATTTTATTTTCCATTGTGAGCAGTTTTTAGGTATTTTACTTTTTCCTCAGCAACTTCCAAAATGCTTAAATCTCCTTCTTCGTCAAGTATCTTATAAGCAATTATATCACTTAAAAAGACTTTCAGCAAATCCCTTTCATCAACCTTGAAAAACTCAGCAACTTGTTTGATGATTTGTTTTGTTGGTTGTCTTTCGTTGCGTTCAATCTTGGCAAGTAAAGAGGTGTCAATACGAATATGCTCAGAAACGAATTTCAGTGTAAAGCCCGCTTCTTCTCTTAACCCCCTTATTAGTTCGCCGAATGTTTTAGTCTTTTTAATCGTTGCCATATTGGTCAAATAATGTCCAAATTTACAAACAATAAAATTTTGGACAAAAGAAGTCCAAAAAGGTTTTCAACATTTTTGGGTGGTGGGTGGGCTTGGGTGCGTTAGAAAGAAACGGCTCTTTTTTGTGTTTCTGCCTGCTGCTGGCAGGTTTTGTGTAGTAGCAAAAGAGTTATATTACAAAGCGATGCACTTAGCTTATCGAAGTGTTTTCCGAAGGAGGCACAAAGAGACTCGAAGAAAAAGAGTCCTACGTATTCACTTAAAGGAGAGCTAAAACCTTAGCTAAATGACTTTCAACTCCATTCCATACCGTTAAGTTATCGCCCAATTGGTGATTTTTTCTGTACATTTGTACTCAAATCGATGTGGAATGAGTTTGGTAGAGCTTATCATACTTCTACTTATTGGGTTGCTCGCTGGCTTTACTGGTGGCTCACTTGGGCTTGGGGGTGGTATTATAATAGTCCCCGCTTTAGTTTTTATTATGGGCTTTAGTCAGCACCAAGCGCAGGGTACAAGTTTAGCCGTGATAGTATTTCCCGTTGCGCTTCTCGGTGCTTACAATTATTATCGAGCTGGTTTTGTCAACATGAAGTACGTTCTTATCCTAGCCATTGCATTTGTCGTGGGCAGCTACCTGGGTTCGCTCATGTCAATCAGCTTACCCGAAAAGATCTTGAAAAAAGTTTTTGGCTTTGCACTGCTGGCCCTCTCCCTAAAGATGATATTCAATAAATAGAACCCCAATGCTCAACACCATACGCAATCTTTCAGCAGCTCAGTTCATCCAAATGGTCGACTTGCGAAGACATTTACACCAATACCCCGAACTTTCGTTTAAAGAGGTGAATACGGCGAAACGAATTGCCCAAGAGCTCGATAAGATTGGCATCCCCTACCATGCTGGAGTTGGCGATACAGGAATAGTTGCCACCATAAACCCCGAATCACCTGGGCCAACCATAGGCATTAGAGCCGAGCTCGATGCCCTGCCAATACAAGAGCAAACCGGCTTGGATTACTCCAGCGCTAATCCGAATGTTATGCATGCTTGCGGGCATGATGTGCATATGGCCAACCTTATTGGCGCAGCCAAAATTTTATGGGAGCTTCGCGATGAGATTAAAGGAAAAATTCTGCTGATATTCCAGCCTGGCGAGGAGCTGCTTCCTGGCGGAGCCCTTAGTATTATCAACTCCGATGTATTTAAGCAGAATACGCCCGACCTTATGCTTGGTGCGCATATACTACCCGAACTCGAGGCAGGGAGAGTGGGGTTCCGTTCGGGACCCTATATGGCCTCGGGCGATGAGGTTTACCTAACCGTTATAGGAAAGGGCGGCCATGCGGCCATGCCCCATACGCTTATCGATCCGGTGGTTATGGCGTCGCATATTGTGCTTGCACTACAACAGGTCGTTAGCCGCAATGCTCCCATTGATGTCCCCACTGTTCTTTCGTTCGGTAAATTTATTGGCAATGGGGCAACCAATGTTATTCCCGATCATGTTCATATTGAGGGCACCTTCAGAACAATGGACGAGGGTTGGAGGGCAAAAGCCCATAAACTAATCGCACAAAAAGCAACGGGTATAGCTCAAAGTATGGGCGGCCATTGTGAGGTTGATATTAGAATGGGGTACCCTACGTTAAGCAACCATCCTGAGCTTACGGCCCTGGCAAAACGCTTGGCAAGGGAGTATCTGGGCGAAGAGAATTTAGTGGATCTGCCCATTCGGATGACCACCGACGATTTTGCACACTATGCACAGAGCATCCCATCGGTTTACTTTAGGGTGGGAGTAGGTTTCGATAGCGGAGAAAATGCTGGCCTCCACAACGGAAAGCTGGTGGTGAATGAGTATGTTATGGAGCAGGCTGGTGGATTGCTGGCTTGGTTGGCAATTGGTTTAATTGGCAAGTTGCAGTAATTCAATTTATTAGTTAGCTATGCTTTTATTGATTTATACTGGTTATAAATATCATAAAAAGCCCAGTTTTCTTTCTGATTTAAATAAATGCTAGTATTTTTGTGGTGCTTTCATGCTAAAGTTTAACTAAAAAAACAAAACAATGGCTTACGTAATTTCTGATGATTGCACTGCTTGCGGTAGCTGCATCGACGAGTGCCCAGTTGAGGCAATATCTGAGGGTGATATCTATAAAATTGACCCAGATGTATGTACCGATTGTGGTGCTTGTGCTGATGTTTGCCCCGTTGAGGCTATTCATCCTGAATAGTTGGCAGATGGTATTAATAATAAAAGCCCATTGCCTCTGGTGATGGGCTTTTCATTTAATGTTTATCCCGTCTACTAAAGCAAAAGGCTCACCGCTAGGTGAGCCTTTTTTGTAGGGTTTCTCCAGCCCTATTTGTAAACCTAAAAACTTTTTTAATGCTTCTAATGCTTAACTTGTTGACCTGAATTTTCAATAGTTCTTGTATAGTTTTCTATTAGCTCTGTTTTATCATACTCCTAATCCTATGCCAAAGTTTCTAAAAACTTGATTATTAGTCTTAGGTTTGACGAATTAGCCTATAAAGGTTATTAATGATGGTTTTGTGTTGTTAAAATAGTGTTCGCTTTCGAACAGGTTATTTGCGAAGAATGGTTAGCAATTTTGTAGGAATAAAAGTTTATAGAGCAAATCTTTATCGGTCTCTAAATTGAAGATATTATAGCTGCTAAAGGAATTCTTTTACACCAACCATAATGTTCTCACAGTGTTTTTATATCCTCTCAGTGTCAAGCAAACGGTAGGTACATAGCGTTTGCTTAGCGTCTGACAATCCGTTGTCCGTGTTTGTGCCCAGTAACTCTAGCAGTGTTTTTGCCGCATTAACAACGGGTTGCTTTTGGTAGTGGCCTTCATGGGCAAAGTTAAGATATTTCAGTAGCTTAAATGCGTCGAACCAAATGAAGAAGCGCTTGGCGAAATTTTCGGGGCTGGATGTGTTGTTGTTGATCTCTTGGATTGCCTGTGCAAAATTGTTCTGCTCTAGGAAAAGTCTCAGCGGTGCTGGTTGCCCCTTCATGAAGTTATATATGTAATCCTCAGTTGAGTTGAAAAGCGATTTGGGGGCATGGGCTATAAAGCTTTTTAGCTCTAAAAATGACGTAACGCTGTAGGTGTGGTAGGCTGATTTGCTGTTCTCGATGTATTTGGTCATAGCCCTTCCGGTTCCAAATGGAACGCGGTACGAGGTTCGGGGCGATGGGTAAACCACGGCTGTATTCAAATTGCGGAAGTTACCGTGGGGGATAATCTTTTGCAGAAAGTAAAAATCCTCGCCTGCTTTGTTCTTGTTCATCCCTCCGAACCGAAGGTAAGCCTCGGTACTGCATGCCATGCTTGAGCCCACTGTTTGTTCCGAGAAGGGGTGCCCAATGTATTTCCCTGCCTGAACATAGTATCGAAGATGTAGTTCGTACTCAGCAATCCCTTGGTATATTTCGCTTGGGAAGTCGTTGCCCTCGATGGGGTGCTCGTACCTGATGGAGCATGCAGTGGTTGCAGGATACCTTAGCCAGAGTTTTTCCAGTTCTACCAAGTAGTTTTTGGAGCACGTTGCATCGGCATCGAAGCAAGCTATTATCTTGGTAGTACAACCCGATTGCAAGAGGCGCCACGCCGCTTCGTCCATTCCT
>JAVERU010000161.1:0-5786 GCA_034006965.1 Tenuifilaceae bacterium | reverse complement strand
TCTGGTTAAACGGATAAGCGTCTGCTCTATTAGTCGTTTTATATGTGGCTTGTAATCGGACGATGCTGTCTTATTCACCCTGTTGGCTATTATTGCGCACATGGTAACCGACTTATGCCCAAGCAATAGCGATAAGCCATTGATAGCAGAGCTTTCCATCTCGAAGTTGGTGATCTTCTGACCCTTAAAATTGAAGGTTTCGATGCTATGATTCAAGCTGCTATCGGCAAGGGGCAACCTGAGCACGCGCCCCTGAGGGCCGTAAAAACCTGGGGCTGAAATGGTAATGCCTACCCTGGCCATATCCTTGAACAGGTCTATCAGCTCGGGGTTTGAGTGTACAAAGTAAGGTTTTGCACAAAGCGAATTCCAATTGGTATGCTTAACGAATGCCTCCTCCATCACTAGATCACTCACCTGATTTCGGCCTTTGTAAAAGTTAAGCAAGCCATCAAAACCTATAGCTGTGCCTGTTAGCACAAAGCTATCCACATCAATATCTGCCTGCAGGGCGCCAGAGGTTCCCAACCTAACCAAGGTAAGCTCGCGCTTCTCGGCCTTCTCTTGCCTTGTTTGCAAATCGATATTAACTAGGGCATCCAGCTCATTAACTACAATATCAATATTGTCGGTGCCAATGCCTGTTGATACTACGCTTAGGCGCTTACCATTAAAATAACCGGTTACGGTTTTAAACTCCCTATTGGAAACGCTTAGCTCAATCTTACTGAAAAAGGAAGCAACAGTATCTACCCTTCCCGGATCGCCAACTAGCAGTATGGTATCGGCAATATCCTGAGGCCTTAAATGAAGATGAAAAATGCTGCCATTTGGGTTGATTATCAGCTCCGATGGTTCAATAATTCTCATGATGTCCTCCTATTTTAACACTGCTAAAGTATATAATTTTCGGTAACAACAAATTTTAGGAGCTAATTTTTAAACGCTAGGATACCATCTATAGCTGCATTATCAACCACTTACGTAGAAAGAGGTAAGATAGCTATTCGCACACCTCTATTCTAATCAAATATCATATCTTTGTAAGGTTAAATAAGCTGAATTAATTTTTTGAAACCCAAAAACAATATCACAATGAAAAAAAACAAGCAAATCATTATTATCATTGGGGTGGTTGCCCTAATCGTTCTGCTACTTTTCAGTAGCCGTATGTTTTACATTATCCAACCCGGCGAACGAGCTATTATCTTCAGGCCTTTTACCAGTGGACTAGACAAGGAGGATATCAAAATCCCAGGATTTTACATCATTGCGCCCTGGAACGACCTGCACGTATACGATGTGAAGGAGCAAAAAGCCGAGGAGACCATGGATGTGCTTGATAAGAACGGCCTTAAGGTAATTATTGACATCTCCGTTAGGTTTAACCCTATTTACGATAAGATTGGTTACCTCCACGAGGTTTTTGGCAAGTACTACATAAACCAGCTGGTTATTCCGGAGGTTCGCTCATCGGTAAGGCAGGTTGCAGGCCGTTTCACAGCCGAGGAGATCTACTCGACCAAACGTAGCGAGGTGGAGCAAACCATCATTGAGGAGACGAACAGGATTTTAAGCAACAACTATATTGACATGAGGGCGTTGCTTATTAGGAGCATAAATCTACCGGCCCAGATTCAACAAGCCATTGAGAGCAAGCTAACCCAAGAGCAAGAGTTTTTAGCGTATCAGTTTAAGCTTGAAAGGGAAAAAAGCGAAGCGGAACGTAGGCGCATTGCTGCCGAGGGTGAATCGCGTGCTAACCAGATTATCAACAACAGCTTAACAACCAACCTGCTTAAGATGAGGGGGATTGAAGCCACTGCAGCGCTTGCAAATTCGCCCAACACTAAAGTTATTGTTGTGGGTAGCGGAAATGATGGGCTACCAATTATTCTTGGCGGTAACTAAACTGTAGCTTTATGATTCAAAGGATTCAAACCGTATTCCTGATTATTGCTACCGTACTTATGGTGTTTGTAGTTTTTATGCCTATTGCACAGGTTATTGCACCAGACGATAAGGTGTACGAGCTGGGGTTCAAAGGCCTTTTAGGTTCCGATGGGGCTTTCCCCACCTTTAGCTCTGTGCCCTTATCTATTCTTATAGCAATTTGCCTGGGCCTGTGCGTAACGATCATCCTCCTGTTTAAACGAAGGATGATCCAAATACGGTTAAGCGTGATAAATATTGTTTTACTCCTTGGACTCCAAGGGTTGATGTATTACTACGTAAGGGCGGCTCAGGTGGCCACTGATGGAGTAGCATCGTACACCTTGCTTTTCATCTTTCCATTGGCAACGGCTGTTTTGGTTTTTCTTGCCCTTAGAGCCATTGCCCGTGATGAAGCCCTTGTTCGCAGCCTCGATAGGCTTAGATAATTCTTATTAAAAGAGACAAACCCGAGCTTAGCTCGGGTTTTCTGTTTAATACTTACAGGTAAACCATATGCTCCTGATCGGTAATCTTTTCGCAGTAGTGACACTTTAGTGCTACTGTTTGCTTGTCGATTACGCTAAACTTGGTCTTCACTGCCTCAGCATTTGTTATGCACTTTGGGTTCACACACTTAACAATCCCCTCGATGCTATCAGGAACTTCAACAACCTGCTTCTCCACCACATTGAAGTCCTTAATGATATTTAGCTTGGCATGGGGAGCTACAAGGGCAATTCGATTTATCTCTTCGCGCTCAAAAAACTTATTGGCCACCTTAATAATTGCCTTACGGCCTAGCCTATGGCTCTCCATATTGGTCCCAAAGGTTATCAGGTTATCGATTTTCTCCAACCCGAGTATGGTGATTACCTTGAATAGGTTTTGAGCAGGAATATGATCGATTACAGTACCATTCTCTATAGCGCTTACGCTTAATTTCACCTCTTTCATCGTATGCAATTTTATCGATTATTATAAACCAAGTATCTGTGCCATTATGGCCATACGGGTATACACTCCGTTGAGCGCCTGAGGGAAGTAATACGCCTTGGGGCTGGAATCAACATCAGCATGAATCTCGTTTACCCTTGGCAGTGGGTGCAGCACACGCATATTGGGCTTGGTATTCTCAAGCATTTTAGTCCTAAGCACATATACATTTTTAACCTTCTCGTACTCCAATGGATCGGAAAAGCGCTCACGCTGCACGCGGGTCATATAAATAATGTCGGCCCTGTCGAGGTTTACGTTCAAATCGGTTTGCTCGTAATACTTCAGCCCTTGGCTATCCAAAAACATTTTATACTCGTTGGGCATCTTAAGCTCATTGGGCGAAACAAAGGTAAAGGTTGCCCCAAACTGACTCATAGCCATCATCAGCGAGTGCACGGTGCGGCCATACTTTAGATCGCCCACTAAAAAGATGTTGAGGTCCTGTAGTGTCCCCTGGGTTTTACGAATAGAGTACAAGTCGAGCAGCGTTTGGGTGGGATGCTGGTTTGCTCCGTCGCCAGCGTTGATAATGGGAACCGGCGACACCTCGCTGGCATAGCGGGCGCTGCCCTCAATGGGATGACGCATTACGATTAAATCGGAGTAGTTGGCCACCGTAAGGATGGTGTCCTTAAGGCTCTCGCCTTTTGACACGGATGTGTTTGCTGCCTCTGAGAAACCAATTACTCGGCCCCCCAAACGGCTAACGGCGCTCTCAAAGCTCAAACGGGTACGAGTAGAGGGCTCGAAGAAAAGGGTGGCAACCACTGTTTTACCAAGAATATCCTGAATAGGATTCTTCTCAAATTCCTCAGCCAAATCGAGGATCTTAATGATCTCGTCCTTGCTTAGGTCATTAATTGCTACCAAGCTTTTGTTTTTCATCATCGCTCAAGTTTTATAGTTATTGTATAGGTTAAAAAAATATCAAAAAAAAGCCTCGTTACTAAACGAGGCGAAAATGACTAATCAGTTCTTAAGTACTCTGCAACGGCCGAGTCAATCTTGTCAATTTTATCAAGCACTAACGATTTTTTTCCCTGCCGAACGGCAACCGTAACCTCGCAGCTAGTGTCGAACCGTTGTGAAATGACTGGCAGATCCTCCTCTTTTATCAACCGCATCACCTCGTTGGTGGCCGGGTAAGCAAATGTTATGCTGTAAATATCGTTCACGGTACGTTCTACGATCTCATTGGCATCGAGGGCTTCGGATGCTGCCGTTTTGTATGCGCTAATAAGCCCCGAAACGCCCAGCTTGGTGCCACCAAAATACCTAATTACAACCACCAGCACATTGGTAAGGTCACGGCTTAATATCTGACCATGAATTGGCTTTCCCGCGGTACTTGAGGGTTCGCCATCGTCGTTTGCCCGCCAGCTCTGTCCATCGTACCCAATAACATACGCATAGCAATGGTGACGGGCATCGTGGTACTGCTTTCGGAGCTCGGCAAGAACCTCCTTCACCTCTTCCTCTGTGGACACGGGATATGCCAAGGCAATAAATTTGCTACCCTTCTCCTTGTAGAGTCCCTCTGATCGTTGTGCTATGGTTTTGTATGTATCCTTCTGCTCCATACTAATGTTAACTCACGGCCAGCACCGCTATGGACACACCCGAAAGGGCAATCCCTAGCCAGTTGATCCTCAATGGACGTTCTTTGTAGGCCAAAAACCCAATGATCACGCTTAACGCAACTATTCCAATATTATTTATCCCAAAAACTACCGAACCCATTGCCTGCCTACCAGTATTAATATCGATATGATTTAAGGCACGCAGCAGGAAGTATATTGATCCAAAATTTGCAATCCCTAGCAATGCTCCAAGTCCCCAAGTTTTAACCTTGATTATGCTTTTTAGTGCGGGCTTGTTAAAAGGTAGAATTAGCAAACCTACAACCAAGGCATTAGCAAATACAATGGTTGAAAACGTGGAGGCCAACTCGTCTGTAATGTATGCCGACTGAGCATACTTCACAAAGGAATCGACTACTCCCATACCTACAAAGAGGAAGGCTGGTAGCAGAACCGCTCGAGAGGTAAAAACTCTTCCGTTTTTCTTGTATACAGTAAGAAGAACCGATAAAAGGGCTAAAGCAATCCCTAGCAATTTGAGTAGTGAGAGTGAGTCGTTAGCATCGTACCAAACGGAAAAGGCAATGGGAAAAACCACCGACATTTTAACTGCAACAGTGGTAACAGTAACACCCGCCTTTTGGGTGCTTTTGGCAATAACGTAAAACATTATAATGAACATAACCCCCACCAGTAAGGCTATTGGCGTCCACTTCTGCGTAAAAACATCAAGGGTAAAGGGGTTGCTATTGCTCAAAAAAAAACCTGCTAGGCAGGCTACAAAATAGTTAATCACTATGGCGCTAAATGTGAAAACCCGATAACGATCAACTAGCTTAAAAACAACATAAATTGCTGCTGAGGAGAGAATACTTAGTAATAAAAATATCATTCCTTAAAGTTTGGGTAAAATTAGCATATTTTTTTTTCTCAACAATCGAAAAAATGTATGTCAAGTACTATCTTTTAAAAAAGTTATCAACACGCTGCATTGCACAGAAACCCCAAAGCAGGTTGTACTAATAGGCAATTCATTCTGAATCTCGTAAACTTAAACCGATAAATAGTCTGTCAATAAATATATATGATTGTCTGCTATGATAACTAAAGCCTTAGCATCATTGCGAAAACCTCGTAATTTGAGGATTAAAGCAATCTATTTAAAAAGGGATTGCTTCGGAAAGTACCCTCGCAATGACGTTACGCTTTTAATTTAGCCTTTAGGTGTGTTTACGGATAAGCATTTAAATTTATTTGATAAATTTGTGTTTAGTA
>JAVERU010000160.1:0-5811 GCA_034006965.1 Tenuifilaceae bacterium | reverse complement strand
TCTATAAGCTGGCCAATTTCGGTTGAGCTCAGGTAGATGTTATCCTTAAACTTGCGATACCTTTCGGTGGTATTGGCTTCCTCCTCAACAAAATGCCTAAAGGCATAAAGCCCCTCTCCTAACCCTTTACTAATTGTTATTCGATCGATTTTATGCTCTAGGTTGCGCTTAAAGGAATTGCTAAACACGTAGCCAACCCCATTGCCAATGATTTGAATAAAGCTCTTCCTATTATAATCGACTATATGGGCCAGTTCATGCCCAATCACCCCAACGCGTGCTTCAAAGGGCACATTCTTAAGCAATGGCGCTTTACGGCGATTTTTGGTTTCGTTAATAAGGATAGAGTAGCGTCGGTTCTCTCGCTTTCGGAATATGCTGCCTACAGTGGGCATTGCTGCCATTGTGGTAGAGATATTACGTGCCTTAAAGTTGATGTGAATTTCTTCGAGGCTTGGATAGTACATGAGGGCAGCTAGAATTGCATGTTCATAATCGGGCTCAATATCCTTGTTGGTTAGCAACACGTTTCGTAGCGAGTCCTTGTGCTCTTCAATCCATTCGGGGGTTGGAATAGGGTCGAACTGACCAAAAAGACTTGTTGATATAGATATGAAAAAAGCTATTAGTAAGTTGTATCTTCTCCTTATCCTCATTTGTATACCCTTACATTTTATGAATGGATTTGTAATAATTGGCAAACTCCGGCGGAATGCTTGGCTCATCGTTAAATAGTCCAAAAACCGTAGCACCACTCCCCGACATACTTGCGTATACGACGCCTAGCTGGTAAAGTTTGTCCTTTATTTCACTTATCACCGGATATTGAGGAAATACAATATCTTCAAAATCATTGGCAATAAGTTCTTTCCATGTATCTGGGTTATGCCTCACCAGCTCATTTAAATCGAATGGAGCAGAACGAGGCGTACACTTTGCGTATGCCTTACCCGTGTTTACGTGTACCCCTGGGTTAACTAGCATAAGGTATCCATTAAGCTTAATATCGATGGGCTCAAGAACTTCGCCTCTCCCTGTCCCTAGGCAAGGAATATTCTTCAGAAAGAATGGGCAATCGCTTCCCAGCTCAAGGGCAAGACTTTCTAATTCCGATAATGACAATGGCTCTTTAGCCAAATCGTTACACATCTTGAGGGCAAATGCGCCATCGGCTGAACCACCGCCCAGTCCTGCTCCCATTGGTATCTGCTTGTGAAGATGCATTACAACCTTTGGCAACGTTGTGTGCTTTCTCAACAAATGGTAGGCCTTTACGCATAGATTATCCTGAGGATTGCCACCAACCCCCAAACCCGATTGGCTGAAAACGATGGGTTCATGGTTATGTTCGGCAGGAATTATCTCTAAAATATCACACAGAGTGAAAATGGGATAGAATATGGTTTCAATAGCGTGAAATCCATCCTGTCGTTTTTCGGTAATATACAGGCCTAGGTTAATCTTGGCGTTGGGAAAGGCTATCATTCGCTTGGCTTTTGCACAAAGATAGTAAGCAAAATGCGGTAATCAAACTCGTTAGATCATTGGATAAAGTTAGGCTAGCAATGCAGCCCCAACAATACCTGCATTGTTGAGCAAGGTAGCTGCTTCAACACGGCATTTTGTTTTTAGATACATTTCGAACTTATCGAGCTTCTTACTGGTTCCTCCACCAAGAATAATAAGCTCGGGGTAGAAGAGCTGTTCGAGGTAGATTAAATACTTATTAAAACGTTTCCCCCAGGTAATCCAATCCAGCTCATCGCGTTTACGGGCAGCGTCAGAGGTGAAAAGCTCACCCTTTTTACCATTCTTCATGTATATATGACCTAACTCCGAATTAGGAATTAGGCTACCCTTACTAAAAATGGCCGATCCTATTCCTGTTCCTATGGTCAAAAATATGGCCAATCCCAGGAAATCTTTTGCTGCGCCAAATTTTAGTTCGGCATAACCAGCCACATCGGCATCGTTCCGTACGTTCACTTTACACCCGGTAGCCTCCCTAAGTAGCTTGTTCACATTTAGGCCAATAAACTTCTTGTCGATATTTGCTGCAGTTTTCACAATCCCATTCTGAACAACGGCAGGAAAACCAAAACCAATTTTTCCTTTCCAATGGAAATGGGAAACTAGCTGACGAACGGTTTCGACAGTTTCGTCAACCGAAGCGGGTTGCGAAGTGGGTATCCTGTGCCTTTCGGTCGTAAATTCGCCCGTGATAGTATTTACTACGGCCCCCTTTATTGCTGAGCCTCCAATATCAATTCCGAGCACCTCCATACTTGTAGCTTTTTAGTTGTCATTAGAGTTCTTGTCGTGCTTTACTCCTTGCACCACAACAACCAGCTCGCCCTTAACGCCTTTGGCCTCAAAATGAGCGATAAGCTCGCTGAGGCTGCCCCTTACGGTTTCCTCATGGAGTTTACTAATTTCGCGCGATACGCTTGCAACCCGATCCTCGTTTAGGATGGTTAACAGTTGCTGCAAAAGCTTTACTAAGCGGAAAGGCGATTCGTAAAACACTAGGGTGCGTGGCTCATCTCGTAATGCCTCGATACGTTTGTTTCGGCCCTTCTTTTGCGGCAAAAATCCCTCGAAAACAAACCGATCGCAGGGTATACCACTGTTTACCAATGCCGGAACAAATGCTGTTGCACCTGGGAGACATTCCACCTCAACCCCTTTCTCGATACAGGTACGGATCAGCAGAAAACCAGGATCGGAAATACCCGGTGTACCAGCATCGGAGATTAGCGATATGGACTGACCCGATGCGATACGCTCGGCAATTTGCACCACCGTACGGTGCTCGTTAAACTTATGGTGCGACCATAGCGGGGCCTTAATGTCAAAATGTTTAAGCAGCACGCTGCTAGTACGTGTATCCTCACTAAGGATTATATCCGATTGCTGAAGCACCTTTATGGCCCGCAGGGTCATGTCATCGAGGTTCCCTATGGGCGTAGGTACTATGTAAAGTTTGCTAGTCATGGAGCAGCTTTCTACGGACCAAATCGATAAGCTGATTGGCAGCCTCGTTACTCTCGTCCCATGAAAAATTCTCCTGAATGTAGATAAGGGCGTCGTTGATATTGGTATAGCTGTTGAGCTGCTTTATCGAATTGGCGTAAAGCTCGGCATTGCCGTTGAAAAGCTCTTTGGTAAAAAGGAACTTATCGTTTATACCAATGGCTTTGGTGAGATCAGAAATGGGTTTATTCTTTAAATGCGAGGCCATATCCTTTTTCCCCGAACCAAGTATTTCATTTCGGAACTTTTTCTTCCCTTGGAACTTCTCACCCAATATGGTTGATATAGTATCACTCCTGCCATTGCCATTGCCATGCCCTTCAAAATTGCCTTCTTGCTCAGGTTCCTCTACAGATGAGGTAAGTACAGTATCCTCCTTATCAAAAACCACTTCTCGTTCCTCAGGCTCTATATCGATATTTAGGTTTGGTTCTTCCTCAAGGGCAAAATCGTCTTTT
Source organism: Tenuifilaceae bacterium (assembly GCA_034006965.1). Classification (GTDB taxonomy): domain Bacteria; phylum Bacteroidota; class Bacteroidia; order Bacteroidales; family Tenuifilaceae; genus Perlabentimonas. The sequence continues at coordinate 2,320 of JAVERU010000160.1, read as the reverse complement.
AAATCTTCATTGGTTTGAGGTTGAGATTCCTGCGCAACGCTTTCCTTTTCGCAATTGCTTGGATTGGGTGTTGTTTCCTCCTTTGCTGAAACCATGCTGCTAGCAGGTTCTTTATCTGAAGTCAATTCGCTAGCTCTAACTTTTTGTTCTTCTGGTGCTTGTGGGTTATCTGCCGCACTTACCATTTGCTCTTCGACAGGTTTTGTGGCTGCTAAAGGAGCCTTATCAAAAAGGATAACCTCATAGCTAGCCCGTAGTTTCTCCAACAGTATATCACGTTCAATAGGCGAAAGCGATCCACGCTCAACGCCTATCTTTAAAAGCTCTTGAGCTTCGATTATGCGCTCAAGCACTAATTTAAAATTGTTCTTATTACCCATAGCTCAAAATATTCTGCCTACAAAATTAAGAATTTGCTTACTTTTGTAAAACTAACGAGATTATTTCGATTTATTACTATGCTTTTTATTGAAAATTCCATAGGCAACGCTAACCGTAAGGGTTGGATTGAAGTTGTTTGCGGCTCAATGTTCTCGGGAAAAACCGAGGAACTTATTCGCAGGCTAAAACGTGCAAAATTTGCCAAACAAAGGGTGGAGATATTTAAGCCCCAAATAGATACTCGGTACTCCGAAGATGAGGTGGTTTCGCACGATGCCAACTCCATACGCTCAACTCCTGTCACGTCTTCGGGAAACATTCTGCTCCTGGTTTCGGATATTGATGTAGTTGGCATTGACGAGGCTCAATTCTTCGACAACAATCTTGTTGATGTTTGCAACAAGCTAGCCGATCAAGGGATTAGAGTAATTGTGGCCGGACTGGATATGGACTTCAAAGGCAAACCCTTTGGCCCTATCCCTCAAATAATGGCATGTGCGGAGTATGTAACTAAGGTGCATGCCATTTGTGTGAAATGTGGCGCTTTGGCCCAAAATTCACACCGCCTATCTGATACTGACAAGCTTGTTGTGCTTGGCGAAACTGATGTTTATGAACCTCTTTGCCGGTCGTGCTTCAACAAGGCAACAAGTAAGAAGTAAGCCGAGGCTGTAAACTCAACCTCGATTTTAAAAAGTTATCAAGTTATACTCTGCAAAAGCAATCATTCTGTAGGCTACAGAGCTACTTTGTAGCCTCTTTTACGCTCGAAAAAGCAAAAGGTAGCAGGAACTTAGCATCTTCAAGAACAATTACTTTTCTCTCGCCAACCATGACTATGGTGTAAGGCCTTCCCCCTAAGTTTTGGGTTTCAATCATTACCTGTCTGCAAGCACCACAGGGCGATACTGGCTCGATAATGGGAGTTCCTTTAAAGCTTGCTGCTACGGCCATGGCCTTTACAGCAACTCCCGGAAACTGTGAACCGGCATAAAAGAGTGCGACACGCTCGGCACACAATCCCGACGGGTAAGCGCCATTCTCCTGATTGCTCCCCAAAACAATCTCGTTATTATCGAGTAGTACAGCAGCGCCTACAGCGAACTCAGAATATGGTGAATAGCTTGTTGTCAGGGCCTTTTTAGCTTTATTGGCAAGATCTCTCAACTCTGGAGGCAAATCATCAACCCGGTCGAACTCCTTATACTGGAATGATAACTCTTTACTTTTAGCCATTGTAATGCATTTAAATTTGCGATGATTCAAAATTTTGAATCCCTCAAAGATACAAAAAAGCTGATATTTATATATAATCGTATTCTCAATGCAATTGGTTACAGGTACAACATAACCTTTTGAATAGTCGAAGATTTAAGCGCAAAACACAATGCATCAGAAGGCACACCTACTAACCCCTGAATATCAAATTGTTGAGCAGGTTTACTAACCAACTTCTATATCCTTATGCCCAATATAACCAACATTTAAAAAATGCAAAATCCAAGGTAAACTGAACTTGAGATACTATATTTACCAAAATATTTTGATTGTATGAGGGTGAAAAATGTTCTTTTTACAACATATATCCTTTGCATTGCCATAGCTACGGCCTATGCGCAAACAACAAGGCAGGAATACATTCAGCAGTACCAGAAAATGGCCATCGGCCAAATGGAGAAGTACGGAGTGCCTGCCAGCATTATACTTGCTCAAGGTTTACTGGAGAGTGGTGCAGGAAACAGCACTTTGGCTGTAAAAGCTAATAACCACTTTGGCATTAAATGCCATAGCTCATGGACTGGCCCTCGAATTTACCATGACGATGATGCCAAGGGCGAATGCTTCAGAAAGTACAGAAGTCCCGAAAAATCATATCAAGACCATTCTGAGTTCCTTAGAGGGGCGCGTCGGTACGCTTTTCTTTTCGATTTAGAACCTA
>JAVERU010000015.1:0-36778 GCA_034006965.1 Tenuifilaceae bacterium | reverse complement strand
TACATAACCCTTTGGTATTGGTAATCAGCTTAAAATAAATAATTAAAGACGTTATAGCGATGAAAAGAACTTTCCAACCATCGAACAGAAAAAGGAAGAACAAGCACGGTTTCCGTGAGCGTATGTCAACGGCTAATGGACGTAGGGTGTTAGCGGCCCGCAGGGCAAAAGGACGCAGAAAGCTTACCGTATCAGACGAGCCAAGGCATAAGGTTTAACCTTATTATTGCCGCTAAAAAATAGATAAGCTGACCCTATGGTCAGCTTTTTGTTTACATCTCACTTGTGCTTTGCTTTATGCAGTTCATGGGGTTCATGCTCAAACTTAGCTATGCGTTACTTATAGTTTTATATTAAATGCGACCTCATATTGTAGCCATTCATCGATTTAATTTTAATTTTGCCAAGTATAAAGGCTAATTGCAATTTTATTGAAAGATTTTTGTTTACTAAGGAAACTAACCAAATAACGTTACAGCTATGGAATGGCAGCAGAAGGCAAAAGATTTTTCTATCAAGTTTTTTTCTAATCCATTCGTTAAAACGCCACTGATTGCGCTGGGTATTATAGCCGTTGCAGTGATTGTGTTTTTCACCTTTCTTCATGTATTCTCAAGGCACGGCAAGGGTTTTCCGGTTCCCGATTTTGCAGGGTTAAAGATTGAAAAGGCTTACGAACTTGCCAAGCAAAGAAAGCTAAGGCTTGAAGTAACCGATTCGGTTTACATCATGAACCGTGAGCCTGGCACTGTGGTTGAGCAAAACCCCTCGGCGGGGACCTATGTTAAGGCCAACCGCAGGGTGTTTATCACAACCAATGCGGTAAACCCTATGCTTGTTGAGATGCCAAACCTTGTGGGGCTAACCCTACGCCAAGCCATCTCCACTTTGAACCTTCAGGGATTCGAGGTGGGGCTCTTAGCCTTTGCTCCTGATATTGCTGTAAATAATGTTTTGGAGCAGCACTATCGCGGTAAAGAGGTCGACCCCGGAACAAAAATACCTAAAGGTTCTACCATCGATCTTTTGCTAGGCCGCGGGTTAAGGAATGAAAAATCGGTTCTACCACGGGTTATCGGTCTAACTTTATCCGAGGCACGCAATCTTTTGCTCGAAGCTTCGTTAAACTTAGGACGTGTGACTTTCGATGCAACCGTTATCGACAACCTCGACTCACTCCAGGCTAGGGTGTATAGCCAGTACCCCACCCCTAACCCAATGGGCGAGAACGCTATAAACTTTGGGGCTCAGGTCGATTTGTGGCTAACCCAAAATGAGTCGAGAATTCCTGTTGAGAAGAAAGTTGATGAGATTGGAAGACAGGTAAACGACCAAGTACAACCAGCTGAAGAAATTATTGAATGATTAGAACACTTTGCTTTCTTGTGCTTATTGCGATAATACCCCCAGGTGTGGTTCTTGCCCAGTCGGGTAATGAGGTTTTAGTCGATCTGGAATCGATCCCCATTTCCGTTAGTAGGCCAATGCAACCCCAAGCGAAATCAACTCTTGAGCTACCTTTTTACGATGACTTTTCGCGTGGGTTAAGCTATCCTGTGGCCTCGCTTTGGCATGGAGAGGATGTGCTTGTTAATACCAAGTACTCAGCTAATCCTCCGAATGTTGGGGTGGCTACTTTCGATGCTTTGGATCGTACGGGTAAGTTGCATTCTAACGCTTCGGTTTTTCAATTCTCGGCCGATACGCTTACTTCTCAACCTATTAATCTTAATTTTTCCGGTGATACTAGCATCTACATCAGCTTTCAGTTTCAGCCAAAGGGGCTGGGTAATTGGCCCGACATAAGGGACTCGTTGCTGCTGGAGTTTTATAATGCAACCGACGATACCTGGGAAGGCGCCTGGGCTGCGTGGGTCGATTACGAGAACAACACCCTGTTTCAGCATGAGAAGTTACGTGAGAGGCAAAAAGAGATAGTGTCCGACACGCTTAGCACAACGTTTTTTAAGGTACATTTCCCTGTGCTTAGTGAGCAGTTTCAAGCCAGCAATTTCCGGTTTCGTTTCCGTAATATTGTATCTATATCGCCCAATTCCGATGTGCCCGGGTTAAGGGGTAATTCCGATCATTGGCATCTTGATATGGTGTATTTAAACAAGGGGCGTACATTTAGAGATACAATTATTAATGATATTGCATTTAGTAAACCGTTGGGGTCCATACTCAATAATTACGAGCAGATACCCTGGCTGCATTTTAATCAGCAGGCGAAGGAGAACGAGCTTGCCAGCCCATTAAGCTTCGGCATTACCTACTCCAATATGGGGGTAACCCCCTGGAATATAACCAGGCTTTTCCGAATCCATAACCATTCCAATGGAGAAACCTATCCGTTTTCTGGAGGTGCCGAAAATATTAGCGCCCTCGAAACCATTGATTACAGCCGATTGTATCTTTATGATTTCAAATCGGAATGGTCAGATTCTGCCCGTTTTACCTTCGAATCCTACTTAGTAACCGATATCAGCCCATCTACCGAGCACTTACGGTGGAATGATACCCTGCGGTATACGCAAAACTTTCAGAACTTTTATGCATACGATGATGGCTCTGCCGAAAGTGGTTACGGTTTGTATGGCGAAGGCACACAGAATGGTAGGGTAGCCTACAGGTTTAGAACGTATAAGGCCGATAACTTGGTGGGGGTATACATTTATTTCAACCGAACATTCAACGATGCCAGCCAGAAGTACTTCCGTTTGGCCATTTGGGACGATAACAATGGTAGGCCAGGCAACCTAATCTATGAGCAACCAGGGGTTCGCCCGCTCTTTACCGATAGCCTCAATAAGTTTACTCTCTTTAGGCTCGATGAGGAGCTTTGGCTCGAACCTGGAACCTTTTATATTGGATGGATACAAACCACCACCGATATGCTAAATGTGGGATTCGACAGGAACAACAATAGCCGTTCAAACCTTTTCTACAGTATTAGTGGCAACTGGGAGAACACCAAGTTTGACGGTGCACTTATGATTAGGCCAGTGTTTGGCAAGCTAACCGAAACGCCAACCTCATCACCCAATCAATCAATCACACAATCAATCAAAATCTTCCCAAATCCTGCTCGCGATATACTTAACATTGAGCTGCCCTATGATATCACCAATGCTTATGTTGGTATCTTCAATATATCGGGACAAATGGTTCATTCGGAGAAGTATACCCCAGGACCGATTGATTTATCAAGATTCGCTAACGGGACATACGTCGTAAGGGTAGTTGCCGATGGGCGTGTAGTAGGAACTCAGAAACTTGTAGTTTTAAAATGGTAGGCGAAACAATACTCAACGCTAACGATGATATAGATGATGAGGGTGGCGAACAGCAGGAGCTGTATGAGCATTTTCGTATTGATGTTGATAAGGGGCAGGGGCTAGTAAGAGTTGATAAGTTTATTACCAGCAAGCTCGAGAGTATTAGTCGTAGTCGGGTGCAATTGGCTGCCGATGCAGGCAATATTCTGGTGAATGGTAGCGCTGTTAAATCGTCATACAAGGTAAAGCCCCTCGACAGCATCTCCATTGTTATGGCCTACCCACCGCGCGAGGTTGAAATTATTCCGCAGGATATTCCCATTAATATTGTTTACGAGGATGATGATCTGGTTGTGGTGAATAAGGAGGCCGGAATGGTGGTACACCCAGGCCATGGTAATTACTCAGGAACGCTTGTAAACGCGCTCATGTACCACCTTAGAGATGTTCCCCTTTTCAAATCGGGTGATGTGCGACCAGGCTTGGTGCACAGAATCGACAAGAATACCTCGGGCATACTGGTGATAGCCAAAACCGAGCTTGCCATGAATCACTTGGCTCGCCAATTCTTTGAGCGAACCACCAAACGACGATACGTGGCGCTGGTTTGGGGTGATATGGAGGAGGATGAGGGTACAGTTGATGCCCACATTGGCCGCAGCCCGCGCGATAGGATGAAAATGCACGTTTTCCCCGAGGGCAACGATGGCAAGCATGCCATTACGCACTGGAAGGTGATCGAACGCCTTGGGTATGTTACACTGGTTGAGTGCAGGCTCGAAACGGGTCGCACCCACCAAATTCGTGTGCATATGGAGTATATTCGTCATCCCATTTTTAACGACGATCGTTATGGCGGCGACTCAATTGTTAAGGGCACAACGTTTACCAAGTACAAGCAGTTTATTCAGAATTGTTTCAGCATTTGCCCTCGGCATGCACTGCATGCCAAATCGTTAGGGTTTATCCATCCAACCACTGGCCAGGAGATGTTTTTCGAGTCGGATATCCCGGACGATATGGTTCAGGTTATTGAGCGTTGGAAAACCTATACTGCAGCACGAGAAAGTTTATAGATTTTGTTAAGTGCCTATATTTCATTAAGTTCATAAAATGTTTAGGGTTGAAAGTCTAAAGTCATAAGTTCGTAAGTCGGAAGACAAAATTTTACTGATCACCGATCACCGTTCACCCCTGCCTGACTGCCGTCAAGGCAGGCAGGGATTACCGATTACCGATTACTAAATCCCTCGCACCCATACTAGCAAAACATTTTCATTATCTTTGCTCATAGAAAAATATTTTATCTGAACAATCACATGACATCAACGCTCAATATCGCCATCATAGCGGGTGGAAACTCTTCTGAGGAGGGTATTTCGCTTAAGGGTGCAGCCCAAATTGCAAAATGGCTCGACTCCCAACGTTATAATGTTTATACCGTCCTAGTTAAGGACACTTCGTTTACCTTAAAGCACCCCAAGGGTGATTATCTTGTTTCTTGGGACTCCTTTACCGCTAATGTTGATGATGAGGTCATTCGGTTCGATTGCGCATTGATTGCTATTCACGGTACACCCGGCGAGAATGGATTGCTTCAGGGGTACTTCGAGATGATGGGCATTCCATATACAACCGGTGGAGTGATGAACACATCCGTAACCTTTAATAAGCAGGCAACCAAGCGGATGCTCAATGGTATTGATGTTCATTTAGCAAAAGAAGTTAGCATGCTAAAGGGGCAAAAGGTTAATGCCGATGATATAGTAGAATCGCTTGGTCTTCCCGTTTTTGTAAAGCCCAACGAGAGCGGTAGCAGCTATGGAATTACCAAGGTGAAGAATGCTGGTGATCTAATCCCTGCGCTCGAAAAATCGTTCACAGAGGATAACGTGGCTCTTGTTGAGGAGTTTATTCCGGGAGTGGAGTTAACCTGCGGCGTGGTGAAAACACAGAATAAAACGTTGGTGCTACCGGTAACTGAGATAGTTCCCAAGAATGAGTTCTTCGACTACGGAGCAAAGTACGAGAATCAGGTAGAGGAGATTACCCCTGCCCGTATTCCCGACGAGCTAACAGACCAAATCCAATCGGTTTCGTCCGAAATTTACGATAGGCTTAGCTGCCGAGGTATTGTTCGTATCGATTATATCTATAGTAATAAAAAGCTGTTTTTCCTTGAAGTAAACACCGTGCCCGGGATGAGCGAAACCAGCATCGTTCCCCAGCAAGTGGAGGCCTTAGGGCTTACCATGGGCGATGTTTTTGCGATGGTGATTGAGGATGCGATTTCAAGGAAGGTTAAAATGTTGAGGTAGAGACAGCGGCTGATTGATTAACCTGCCTGAATGGCGTTTGAGCAGGTACGTTGGATGATTGGATGATTGGATGATTGGATGATTGGATGATTGGATGATTGGATGATTGGATGATTGGATGATTGGATGATTGATTGACCTAAAAGGCATTTGAGCAGGTAAGTTGTTAAGGTTGAACTAGTATCGGTCACTGAGCCTGTCGAAGTGACTGTTTAGGATGTTAGTTTGAATACAATGGTCACTGAGCAGTTCGATAAACTCACTGACCACCTATCGAAGTGACCGTTTAGGACAGCTCCCTTACGGCGTGTTTGCAATACCTTTACCGCTTGTACTGTTGCGGGAGTTAGCCCGGTTGATAGATGATTATAAATCTCCTAAATAATACAATATGCTAACGCTAACCACCCCTACACTGTTGTTTTCAGCCATATCGTTACTGCTACTGGCCTATACCAACCGATTTTTGGCATTGGCACAGCTAATACGCAATTTGCATGCACAGTACAAGCAGAATGCCGATAGCGTGCTGCTTGGACAGATTAATAATCTACGCATCAGGGTTCACATCATAAGGTACATGCAAATTCTGGGTATTACTAGCCTTTTGCTTTGCGTTCTTAGCATGTTCCTTATTTACATTGGCGAAACCGTTTGGGCGGAGGTAATATTTGGTATTGCACTCCTACTGCTAATTGCTTCGCTAGCCCTTTCGGTATGGGAGATACAGATATCTGTTAAGGCGCTCGACATTCATTTGAGCGATATTGAGAAGCAGCAGTAAAAATCCAGCAAGACCTAGTTTTTCTACCAAGCAATAATATTGTTTTCTCACAAAAAAAGCAGGCTTACGGCCTGCTTTTTTTGTGAGAAAACTCGATATACTCTACAGATAATCCTCAATAGGAGCGCAAGAGCACACTAAGTTGCGGTCGCCGTAGCCCGAGTCAATTTTTCCAACGGTGGGCCAGTACTTGTTAGTTGCCAACCAGCTTAATGGGTAGGCTGCTTTTTGTCGGCTGTAGCTATGGTTCCACTCATCGGCAGTTACCTCAATCACAGTATGTGGGGCATTCTTCACAACGTTATCCTCCTTGTCGGCCTTACCATCCTTAATCTCATCGAGCTCTTTTTTGATTTCTATCATAGCCTCGATAAACCTGTTCAGCTCCTGCAACGATTCGCTCTCAGTAGGTTCTACCATCAGCGTTTCGTGAACAGGGAACGATAGGGTGGGAGCGTGGAATCCGAAGTCCATCAATCTACGGGCAATATCGCCAGTCTCTACTCCGTATGTTTGCTTAAAGTGGCGGCAATCCAGAATCATCTCGTGAGCTACACGGCCAGTCTTGCCGGTGTAAAGCACCTCAAAATGGCCCTTTAGCTTAGCGGCCAAATAATTTGCATTAAGAATAGCTAGTTCAGTTGCCTTCTTCAACCCTTCTGCGCCCAGCATCAAAATATACCCATAAGTAATTGATACTACCATTGCGCTTCCCCAAGGAGCAGCAGCTATGGCAGTTATTCCCTTCTCTCCTCCGGTTTTAACAACGGGGTGGGTGGGTAGGAATGGGGTTAAATGCTTGGCTACGCCAATGGGGCCAACACCTGGTCCACCACCACCATGGGGTATAGCAAATGTTTTGTGCAGGTTCAGGTGGCAAACATCGGCATGCATAATGCCCGGGCTGGTTAGTCCAACCTGTGCGTTCATATTGGCACCATCCATGTATACCTGTCCACCGTTATCGTGGATAATCTTAATCATCTCCTTAATCTCTGGCTCAAAAACGCCGTGGGTAGATGGGTAAGTAACCATGAACGATGATAGGTTGTCCTTGTGCTTCTCGGCTTTGGCTTTCAGATCATCTATGGAGATGTTCCCATTCTCATCACAAGCAACAACCACAACCTCCATTCCTGCCATAGCAGCGCTTGCGGGGTTGGTCCCGTGCGCCGACGAGGGAATTAGCACCACGTTTCGGTGGTTGTCGCCACGGCTTTTGTGGTACTCGCGGATAACCATTAGCCCGGCGTACTCGCCTGCTGCACCCGAGTTGGGTTGAAGCGAAACGGCATCGAAACCGGTAATCTCGGCAAGCAGTTGCTCCAGCTCACAGATAAGGCTCATGTAACCCTGGGCCTGGTCGGAGGGAACAAATGGGTGAATATTGCCAAACTCAATCCAGCTAAGCGGTAGCATTTCGGTCGCGGCGTTCAGCTTCATGGTACAGCTACCCAGTGAAATCATGCTGTGGTTAAGGGCGATATCCTTTCGCTCAAGGCGCTTGATGTAGCGCATCATCTCGGTTTCGGAGTGGAACAGGTTAAAAACCTTATCGGTTAGGTACTCCGATTTGCGTTTCAAGTTTTCAGGTATATTGTTGATGCTCTCAATAGAGTTGACCTTTGTGGCTGGTTTGCCTGCTACCTCAGCAAAAATCTCAATAATACTGTTGATATCGGCAGCTGATGTAAGCTCATCGGTGCTTAGGCCAATGGTTCCATTCTTTTTGTAGTTAAGGTTAATCTCCTTGTCGATAGCTTTCCGCCTAATCATATCGGCCTTTACGCCCGATGGAAGTTCTACCTCAAGCGTATCGAAGATATTCTTCACATTCTGCTTGTAGCCAAGTTTCTCTAGCTCTTTTGCAATGGTTACAGCTGCAGCGTGCGCATGCGATGCAATACGCTTTATGCCCTCGGGGCCATGGTAAACAGCGTACATACCAGCCATAGTGGCGAGCAGTGCCTGGGCAGTACAGATATTGGATGTTGCACGTTCGCGCTTAATATGCTGCTCACGGGTTTGTAGCGCCATGCGTAGCGCCTTGTTGCCATGCTTATCAACAGAAACTCCAATTATACGACCTGGCAGATTGCGTTTGTACTCCTCCTTGGTGGCGAAGTAGGCTGCGTGTGGGCCACCAAATCCCATGGGAATTCCAAAGCGTTGGGTCGATCCAACAACAATATCGGCACCCCACTCACCCGGAGGTGTAATAAGGGCAAGCGCCAAGATATCGGCAATTACCGAAACGAATGCGCCATTCTCCTTGGCTTTGGCAGCAAAAGCTGCATAATCGCGAATGTTACCCTTAGCCGATGGGTACTGTACAATTACGCCAAACTCCTTGCCTGTAAACTTGTACTCGCTGTAGCATCCGGTTACCACCTCAATGCCCAGGGGATTGGCGCGCGTTTCAATTACCTCAAGGTTTTGTGGAAACACATCGCTATCTACAAAAATAACGTTATGTCCCTCTTTTACGGCTTGGCGTGGGCGTAGGCTGTGCATCATGAGCATGGCCTCGGCTGCTGCAGTCGATTCGTCGAGCAGCGAGGCGTTGGCGATCTCCATCTTGGTTAGATCCATAACCATGGTTTGGAAGTTAAGCAGCGCCTCAAGTCGACCTTGGCTAATCTCAGCCTGGTATGGAGTATATGAGGTGTACCATCCTGGGTTTTCAAAGATATTCCGTAGAATCACCGATGGGGTGTGAGTGCCGTAGTACCCCATGCCAATGAAAGTGCGAAATAGCTTATTCTTTGATGCCAGCGATTTGATCTTGCCAAGGTACTCGCTCTCCGATAGCGGTTCGGGCAAGTTTAGGGGCTTCTCCATCCTAATTCCCTTGGGAACAGTTTGGTCTATTAGTTCATCTATCGATTTAACCCCAACAGCTTTCAACATTTCGTCAATTTCGCTATCGCGGGGGCCAATGTGGCGGGATACAAAGCGTTCGGTTGACATATATTCAATTTTTTACTTGGTTATTACTATAATTGTTGTGCCGATTTAAAACGATTGCGGTTATTACAAATTTTTTGTAAAATTAGAAAATTGCTTACAATTTCTCGAATAATTCTTGTTAGTTTTTCTAATTAGTAAGTAATATCAGCGTTGGGCTGATTTTATGCAAGAAAAGGGTTGTTGCTCTTTTCCCAGCCTATGCTGCTTGCCTCTCCATGGCCAGGGTAAACCTTGGTGTCTGAGTTTAGGGAAAGCAACTTGTTTTTAATACTCTCAATTATCCGATCATAGTTTCCTCCGGGTAGATCGGTTCGCCCAATGGAACCCCTAAAAAGGGTATCGCCCGATAAAAGGTAACCCTTGTCCTCATTATGCAAACAAATACTACCCAACGAGTGCCCAGGGGTATGTATCACCTGTAGCTTGGTATTGCCGAAAGCAACCACATCGTCATCGTTAAGGTTTTCATCAATTGAGGGTACATCATCAATGGTCAATCCGTACATTAATGCTTGGGTTGGGGCCATTTGAATTAGGGGTAGGTCCTCGGGGTTTCCTGCAATGTTAATACCATACCTCTTTTTCACAAATGCACTTCCTAAGATATGGTCAACATGCCCATGGGTGTTAACAGCCAGCTTGGGTTTCAGCCCGTTGGTTTCGATAAAGTTGACAAGCTCATCCTGCTCATCTGTGCTATGGCACCCTGCATCCACTATTATACACGCCTTGGTTTCATCGTATACAATGTATGTGTTCTCTTGGAATGGGTTAAAAACGAATGTTTCAACTGCTGTCATTGTTATGTGGTTTGATGTTTTTTTTTCAGCTACTTATTTGTCCCCTTTAGTAATGGAACAAAAACAAAGCGTCCATGGTTCGATATGCGAGTATCTGTTTCCGAAACTTTTTCTACAAGCATCATATTCTGCCCTGTACCATCGCCCACGGGAATCACCATTTTGCCTCCAACAACTAGCTGTTCAATAAGTTTGGTTGGAATTTCTGGTGCTCCAGCAGTGACCAAAATTTTATGGTAGGGGCCATAGGTTGGTTTACCTTGGTATCCATCACCGTAAAAAAAGTGGGGAGTGTAGTTAAGCTTTTCGAGTAGGGTTTTTGCTTTTACGTAAAGTTCATGCTGCCGCTCGATGGTGTAAACTTTTGCTCCCATCTCAAGTAGCACCGCTGTTTGGTACCCCGAACCTGTGCCAATTTCTAATACCTTCTCCTGAGGTTTAATGTCAAGCAGTTCGGTTTGGAATGCAACCGTATAGGGTTGTGAGATGGTTTGTCCTGCTCCAATGGGGAATGCCGAGTCCTTATACGAGAAGCTCAGGAATCCGCTTTCCATAAAAAGATGTCTAGGCACTTTGTTGATGGCAGCAAGTACCTTTTCGCATGTAATCCCCTTGCTGCGGATTTCTTCAACCAGTTTCTTTCGCAATCCCTTGTGCCTAAATGAGTCCTCCATATTGATATTTCTGGATTTGTAGGATTTAACAAGATGAATATATTTGGTGCAAATATAGGGCTTAAACCCTTGTGAAAAAAGCAGGGAATGGGCGTTTAGTATTACCTGACGTTAAGCATTCCATTTTTGCTTTTTTACATACTATTTTTGCTGACCTGTAGCATATTCGGGCATAATTTACTACTTTCGGAGCAACGAAACCCGCCTAGATTGTGAACAAAAGAGTACAAGTAGCAAAATATTTAGCGTTCGATCTATTAGGATCGTTTGTGGCTTGGCTATTGTTTCATCGCTATCGGAAGGAGGTTATTGAACCACAACTTTTTGGCTATAACCCTGGTTTTGAGTTCGATACCAACGTAATTATGGGCTTGGTATTTCTTCCTGTATTTTGGGTCTTGCTTTTCTTTGTTGCTGGCTTTTATCGCGATGTGCTTCGCCGTTCACGACTTAAAGAGCTGGGTCTATCAATTGGTGTAACGCTACTGGGAGTTATCGTCATCTTTTTCCTTCTGCTTCTTGATGATTTTGTTGCTTCGTATAAAAGCTACTACCAACTATTCTTCACCCTTCTACTGCTTCAGTTTAGCCTAACCTATTTCCCTAGGTTAATGGTTACATCAATAACAACTCATCGTATACGCAAGGGTAAGCTTACGTTCCCTACCCTTATTGTTGGCGACGGCGATAATGCTCTAAAGGTATATAATGAGTTTCGGAATGAGCGGATTCCTCAAGGAAACCGGGTAGTAGGTTATATCTCAGCCGGGGTTGAGGTAAACCCTATGTTGGCCAGTGAGCTACCTTGTTTGGGCAATTGCTCTAAGCTGCGAGAGGTTGTTGATGAATTTAAGATTGATGAAATTGTTTTGGCGGTTGACCAAAAGGACAGTAAGGTGCTAAGCAGTGTAGTGAACGAGGTTTTGCTGCTAAACATATCGGTAAAAGCCATTCCAAGTATGTACGATTTTCTGACGGGTAGGGTGAAGATGTCACAAATTTTTGGCACACCCCTTATTCAAATATCTTTCGACTTAATGCCCATTTGGCAGCAGAAAATTAAGGCCCTTATTGATTTTGTATCCTCAGCAATAGCCCTGGTTGTTCTATCTCCAGTAATCGCTGTAATTGCTGTGGGGATAAAGTTAACCTCAAAAGGGCCAGTTTTTTTTGCGCAGGAGCGGGTAGGGCAATATGGTAAACCATTCAGTATATATAAGTTCCGATCGATGTATGTCGATGCCGAGGCCAACGGCCCCGCCTTATCTACAAAAAACGATAAGCGCATTACACCACTGGGTCGATTCCTCCGTAAAACCCGTTTCGATGAAATTCCTAACTTTTGGAATGTGCTTAAAGGCGATATGTCGCTGGTTGGCCCTAGGCCCGAACGGCAGTTTTACATCGATCAGATTGTAAAGGAAGCACCCCATTATATCCATTTGCAAAAGGTAAAACCTGGAATCACATCGTGGGGACAGGTAAAGTACGGGTATGCCGAGAATGTAGACGAGATGGTAGAGCGGTTAAAGTATGATCTGCTCTATATCGAGAATATGTCGCTCTTTGTCGACTTTAAAATTCTTATATATACGCTAATAACAGTGTTTAGGGGGAGGGGAGTATAGTTCGACCTGCCCGAGCTGGAAGCAGATCACGATTAAGCATAACGGACCAAATTTTAACTCACTCAACACCCAGATAATCAGGAGTAAGTAAATTTGTTGATAACCCTTTCCAAAAAACCTATAAAAACCTATTCATCTTACCTATTTTTGTAAATAAAAAATTGTTTCCATGGCCGAGAAGCGAGCGTATAATAAAAAAGCTAATTCCACAAATTTAGTGGGTCTTGATATGGGTAAGGTGCCCCCGCAGGCGCTGGATATTGAGGAGGCAGTGCTTGGAGCGCTAATGGTGGAAAAGGATGCTGTGGCTACCGTTTTGGATGTAATAAAACCCGAAAGTTTTTACAAGGAGAATCATCAGAAAATTTTTGGAGCAATAGTTGAATTATCAACTCGTCTCGAGCCCATTGATTTATATACCGTTACCGAAGAGCTGCGAAAGAAGGAAGAGCTTGAAGAGGTTGGTGGCGCCGTGTACTTGGCACAGCTTACCTCTAGGGTTGGCTCCGCCGCCCACGTAGAGTATCACTCCAAGATTATTGCTCAAAAGTATATTCAGCGTGAGCTGATAAGGGTATCAAGCGATATACAGAATAAAGCCTTTGACGATACGATTGATGTTGACGACCTGCTGGACTACTCCGAGATGGAGCTTTTTAAGGTTGCCGAAGGCAATATTAAGCGCGAAACGGCCCCCATTAGCACGCTGGTTAACGAGGCCCTTAAAAACCTTGAGGAGGCAGGCAAGCGCGAGGATGGACTTAGCGGCGTGCCCTGTGGTTTTTCTCAGCTCGATCGAATGACCTCGGGTTGGCAACCCTCCGATTTGGTTATTGTAGCCGCGCGCCCATCGATGGGTAAAACTGCCTTTGTACTCTCTATGGCCCGAAATATGGCCGTCGATCATGATGTGTCGGTTGCATTTTTTTCGCTTGAGATGTCGAGCATACAGCTCGTGAATAGGCTTATCGTTAGCGAATCGGGAATTTCGCATGAAAAGATTCGAAACGGCAGGCTAACACCCCAGGAGTGGACCCAGCTAACGGTTAAGATTGGTGATTTACAAAACTCTAAAATTCTTATCGACGATACCCCAGCGCTATCCATTTTCGAACTCCGTGCCAAGTGCCGTAGGCTCAAATCGCAGTATGATGTTGGCATTATAATTATCGACTACCTTCAGCTTATGACTGGCCCCACCGATACTCGAGGGAATAGAGAGCAGGAGGTGAGTACAATATCCCGATCGCTGAAGGCAATTGCAAAGGAGTTGAACGTGCCCATAATTGCTCTTTCGCAGCTAAACCGATCGGTTGAAACCCGAGGAGGCAATAAGCGACCTCAGCTGTCGGACCTTCGCGAATCGGGAGCCATTGAGCAGGATGCCGATATGGTGCTGTTTATCCACAGGCCTGAGTACTATGGGTTTAACGAGGATGAGGAGGGCAACTCCTTGGTGGGCTTGGCCGAAATTATTGTGGCAAAGCATCGTAATGGTGCTGTGGGCGATATTCGTCTTAGGTTTAGGAAGGAACAGGCCAAATTTTCCGATCTTGATGATATAGAGTTTGCCCCGTTTGCAGCCCCTGGCGTGGCTCAGGCTGTAACGTTTGGCTCTAAAATGAATGAGGATCCGTTACCTGCCTCTTCGGGCGATCCCGATTTTGACTTTCTGAAAGGGACACTCTCCGACGACGAAATACCCTACTAAAGAATTGCTGAACAGAACCTGATAATCTAAAGTAGCCGTTGATACTTGGGTTATAGTATCTCCTTTATCTTTAGCAGGCTATCTATTTCGTGGGTTGGCTTTTGGTCATGGGGAGTCCCCTCGGGATTAAAATAAATCTGATTGATGCCAAACTGTTGTGCCCCCTTGATATCGGCTTCAATATCGTCACCTATCATTATGCTTTCCTGCTTCCTAGCATTTGCTGAGGCAAGGGTGTATCCAAACGCCTCGGGGCGGGGTTTGTGATAGCCCGATATTTCAGATGTTACAACCTTGTCAAAGTATTTCTCTATTCCACAAAGTTTTAGCTTCGAGAATTGTACCTCGTTGAAGCCATTGGTGATGATATGCAGCTTGTACTTGCTGTACAGGTAGTCGAGAATTTCAATGGAGTGGGGTATCAGGGCAGTTTTCTTTGGGCTTTCGTTGATGTACTCATCCCCTATAACCTCAGCAAGAACTTTGTCCCTAATTCCATATTCCTTTAGCGTTACATCAAACCGCTTAAACCGAAGCACCTCCTTCTTCATATCACCACGCTGATAGCTCGCCCAAAGCCTATTGTTGTGGGCCACAAATGTGTCAATAAAATGGTTGTGCGAGGGAATAGCCCTTACTAAATTGTGGTTTTCGTAAATCTCTTTAAGCGTCATCCGCATATTCTGTTCAAAGTCCCAAAGGGTACGGTCTAAATCCCAAAGTATGTGTTTATATCTATCCTTCATGATGCAAGCTTATGAGTCGATGGGCAAAGATAGTTACATCATGCTTAATCATCGAGTAAAAAATGGACGTATTCTATTGCTGTTGATAATCAGTATTATGATGTGTTGTGGAGATTGTCGTTTTATTTTTAGCTACCTTTGCAACCTAAAGCATCATAGCTTTGGTTTGTATAAAAAATTACTGCTACCATTATTCTTTAGTACAATACCTATTTTTACTCACATAATTAGTTGAACATTTGAAATTTAACGATTTTGGTTTTCAGAATGCCATAATGGATGGCATTAATGCAATGGGTTTCAACACCCCAACGCCCGTACAAGTAAGGGCTATACCTCCAGTTATGGAGGGTAAGGATGTAATTGCTTGCGCTCAAACGGGAACAGGTAAAACAGCTGCCTTTATACTACCCATAATGGATAAGCTGTCGTCGCTCCCCGTGCGGCTCAACTACACCAGCACATTGGTCATTGTGCCCACCCGCGAACTGGCAATGCAAATCGATCAGCAGCTCGAGGGATTTGGATATTTTGCTCCCGTTAGCTCTGTGGCGGTGTATGGTGGAAATGATAGCCTTACATGGGATCAGCAACGTATCGCCCTTCAGAATGGTGCCGATTTTATTATTGCCACCCCTGGCAGACTTATTCAGCATATCCGCATGGGGTACGTTTCACTCAGTAGGGTTGAACACCTTGTGCTCGATGAGGCTGATAGAATGCTCGATATGGGCTTTTATGAAGATATTATGGAGATAGTGAAGCTACTCCCTGTGAAGCGTCAAACCCTTCTTTTTTCTGCCACTATGCCCACCAACATTAGGGGGATGGCTAAAAAGATTATGAACAACCCCATTGAGATCAACATTGCCATTTCCAAACCAGCCGAGAATGTACTGCAGGCAGCCTACATTATTGAAGATTCTAAAAAGATAGGATTGCTATCACATCTGCTAAAGGGAAAGGAGCATGTTAAAAGTGCCATAGTTTTTGCTTCAACCAAGATCAAGGTTCGAAGCATCGAAAAGTCATTGAAAAACGAATCGATGAGTGTTCTGGCCATCCACTCCGATTTGGAACAGAAAGAACGGGAGGATGTGCTGCGTAAGTTTCGTAATCGCAAATTCCAAATACTTGTAGCTACCGATATCATTGCTCGAGGAATAGATATAGAGGATATTGATTTGATAGTAAATTACGATGTGCCGCATGACCCGGAGGATTATGTTCACCGTATTGGGCGAACCGCTAGAGCTTCATCCGATGGGGTAGCGCTAACTTTTGTAAACAAAATCGATCAGAAACTTTTTAAACAAATTGAGCAATTTTTGGGAACCAAAATCTTCAGAATTCCTACCCCCGAAAAACTATAGGGTAAAAGAAAACGTTTCGAATCCACACACGATCAGGGTTATACGTGATGTTCTGGTCGAAAACAGATTATTTCTTTACACCCTTTGCACAACTGTTTGAAAAACAGAGTATGTAATACTTTTTTTATCAAAAAGTTACCATACTATGGGTCGATTTTAAGAATGATTTACTAATGTTGTGTTGTATTTTGCCAGTAGTTTTTGTTGGGATGGCAGCCTAAATATTAACCAATAAAGGAATATTATGCCTTTAAAAAGAAAAATTTTAGAGCTTCAAAAGCGAAAGGAGGAAATCCTTCAGGGTGGCGGCGAAAAGGCAATCGCCAAGCAGCAGGCCATGGGTAAACTTACCGCTCGTGAGCGTGTTGTTGCCCTTCTCGATGAGGATTCGTTCAACGAGTACGATCTTTTCGTTGAGCATGAAGCGCGAGACTTTGGAATGGAGTCCAAGGTTCTACACGGCGATGGGGTTATCATTGGTACTGGTACCATTTACGGTGCACCCGTCGCTATTTTTGCACAGGATTTTACTGTTGCTGGGGGATCGCTCGGGCTAATGCATGCCCGAAAGATTACAAAAATTATGGACTACGCCCTAAAGATGCGTATTCCGCTTATTGGTATTAACGACTCTGGTGGAGCACGTATTCAGGAGGGGGTTAACTCCCTTGCTGGATACGGCGAAATTTTCTTCCGCAATACGCTGGCCAGCGGGGTTATACCTCAAATTTCAGTTATTCTAGGCCCTTGCGCTGGTGGTGCGGTGTACTCGCCTGCTCTAACTGATTTCGTGTTTACCGTGGATAATATCTCCAAGATGTTTATCACTGGCCCTGAGGTTATTAAAACCGTGCTGGGCGAGGAGATATCTATGGAGGAGCTAGGAGGTGCCCGGGTTCATTCCGAGATCACCGGTAATGCTCACTTTTTTGCTGAAAGCGAAATGGAGTGCTTCGAGCAGATTAAGAAGCTTATCACCTACATTCCATGGAATAACACCCGTAAGGCGCGTAAGTTCGAACCAAAGGATCCTAAGCCAGAGTTCAATATCGATGAGATTGTGCCAGGCGATCCCAAGCAGCCTTACGATGTGCGCGATGTAATTAGGTCTATTGCTGACGATTCCGACTTCTTTGAGGTGCAGGAGTACTGGGCAGCGAACATCGTGGTTGGGTTTGGTCGTATCAATGGCGATACCGTTGGCTTTGTGGCAAACCAACCCCTTATGCTCGCTGGCGTGTTGGATGTAGACTCATCAGACAAAGCGGCTCGCTTTATCCGCTACTGCAACGCATTTAGCATCCCGCTAATTACCCTTGTTGACCTGCCCGGTTATTTGCCAGGTGTAGATCAGGAGCATGCCGGTGTAATACGCCACGGCGCAAAAATGCTTTATGCCTACAGTGAGGCTACAGTCCCAAAAATCACTGTTATACTTCGTAAAGCCTATGGTGGTGGTTATATCGCCATGAGCTCACGTCACCTGCGTGCAGATTTTGTATTTGCTTGGCCAGGTGCCGAGATTGCCGTTATGGGCCCAGAGGGTGCAGCCAACATTATTTTCCGTAAGGAGATCATGGAAGCCCAAGACCCAGATAAGATGCGTCGACAGAAAGTTAAAGAGTACAAGGAGAAATTTGCAAACCCATACGTAGCCGCAGCCAAGGGGTATATCGACACGGTTATTGAACCTGTTGAAACACGTAAGCTAATTATGCACGCCCTTGATGTTTCTGTAAGTAAAGTGGTTGATAAACCTTGGAAAAAGCATGGAATTCCTCCATTCTAAAAACAGACTTAGCATGGCAAAAGAGAGTAAAACCAAGAAGAAAACTCCAGTAAAGCCCAAAATAGCAGATCATCCAGATTTTAAGATGATGGTGGTGGAAGGGACTAAGTACAGAACCCTCACCACTCGTAAAAACGAGATGCGCGTAAAGTGGGAGGCGCCTAAGCTCAAGGAGCTTAAGTCCTTTATTCCCGGCACCATCATTAAAGTGGCTGTGAAGGAGGGTGATCAGGTGCAGCCCGGTGACCTGCTGATGATTTTTGAGGCAATGAAGATGCAGAATAAGGTGCTTTGCCCCTTTCCCGGGGTTATAAAAACCATAAATGTAAAAGAGGGGGAGCGAATCCCCAAGGGTTTTATAATTGCAGAGTACGAATAGATTGAACTTAGTCGGGGGTGCATACCCCCGATTTTTTTTAACAGGATGTTAACATGCTGCATCCACACCCTCGTTGTTAATCTCTTATATTATGATTGCTAGAGGTATACAATATGGGATGCGTTAAAGGTTAGCTGCAGTGTTTTAGGTTTGTATAGCCCAAAAACATTTAAAAACTTTTAAATAGTATCATATATTGTTAGTATTTTTGGCTCGGATTTTAATACTTTAAAAAATATCATGGAAGTTACCGTTGATACCGCTAAAGAGTTAGGCCTTTTGCCTGAAGAGTTTGAAATGATTAAGCAAATTATGGGACGCGAGCCTAACTTCACAGAGCTAAGCATTTTTGCTGTGATGTGGAGCGAGCACGCCTCCTATAAGAATTCAATCAAATGGATAAAAACCCTTCCACGTAAGGGTGAGGCAATTTTGGCTGAAGCCGGTACAGAAAATGCTGGGTTGGTCGATTTGGGTGATGGGTTGGCATGTGCTTTTAAAATAGAATCGCATAACCACCCCTGCGCTGTGGAGCCATACCAGGGCGCTGCAACCGGTGTAGGCGGTATAAACCGCGATATTTTCACCATGGGCGCCAGGCCAATTGCCCAGCTAAACTCACTTCGCTTTGGTGATATTAAGCTCGATAGAACCAAGTGGCATATCAAGGGAGTAGTAAAAGGAATTGGCGATTACGGAAATGCTTTTGGCGTGCCCGTAGTTGGTGGCGAAGTATTTTTCGATGAGTCATACAACACTAACCCATTAGTTAACGCCATGTCGGTGGGCATAGTTGAAAAAGATATGGTGGTTTCGGCCATATCAAAGGGTGTTGGAAACCCTGTTTTCATAGTCGGATCATCAACAGGTAAGGACGGTATCCATGGTAGCACTTTTGCATCAGCCGATATCACCGAAGATTCTGCCGATGATATTCCTTCAATACAGGTGGGCGACCCATTCATGGAGAAACTTCTGCTAGAGGCAAGCCTTGAGGTTATCAGAACTGGAGCCATTGTGGGCATGCAGGATATGGGTGCTGCTGGCATTATCTGCTCCACCTCCGAAATGTCCGAAAAGGGGGGGTGTGGTATGAAGGTCGACCTGAGCAAGGTGCCACTTCGCCAACAGAATATCGAGGCTTGGGAGATATTGCTATCCGAATCGCAGGAGCGAATGCTTATTGTGGTTGAGAAGGGTCGCGAAGCCGAGGTTGAAGAAGTGTACAAAAAGTGGGATTTGAACTGTGTTCAAATTGGTGAGGTAACCGAAGGTGGTAGGTTAGAGTTCTTTTGGCAAGGCGAAAAGGTAGCCGATGTACCCGCCGAATCGCTTGTGCTTGGTGGAGGTGCTCCTGTGTACGAGAGGGAATTTCGCGAGCCAGCATACTACCAAGAATATAAGAAGTTCGACATCAATTCTGTACCAGAACCGCAGGATTTGCAGGAGGTAGCTAGCATGCTTTTAAGCCATCCAAACATAGCGTCAAAACGTTGGGTGTACGAGCAGTACGATAGCATGGTGGGGACTCGAAATATGACCACCAACTTCCCATCGTCGGCCGCAGTGGTAAACCTTAAGGGCACAAACAAGGCTTTAGCGCTTACTGTCGACTGTAATTCACGCTACGTAAAGGCCGACCCTGAAGTTGGCGCAATGATTGCCGTAGCCGAGGCAGCTCGTAATATCGTTTGTACAGGGGGTAGGCCTTTGGCCATAACCAACTGTTTGAACTTTGGCAATCCGTACAAACCCGAGATCTACTGGCAGTTTGTGAATGCTATTAAGGGTATGGGTAAAGCTTGCGAGAAATTTGGTACCCCCGTAACCGGTGGTAATGTTAGTTTCTACAACCAATCAACCATTGGAGGAAAGGACGAGGCAGTTTTCCCAACCCCAACCATTGGTATGTTAGGTTTGGTCGAGAATAAAAATCATCATACTACCCTAGCCTTTAAAGATAAGGGGCATATGATTTACCTTATTGGCCGATCACTTAACGACATCGCATCTTCGGAATACCTACATTCTTACCATGGCGTGAAGGCATCGCCAGCCCCATACTTCAACCTAGAGGAAGAGTATCAGGTACAAGAGGTTGTAAGCAAGCTTATTCAGCGAAACCTGGTGCAGTCTGCCAATGATATTTCCGATGGCGGCCTATTCGTTGCCCTATTTGAGTGCGCTGCTCCTCGCAACCTTGGGTTCGATATAACTACCGATGCTGAGATTAGACCCGATGCATTCCTTTTTGGCGAGGCCCAAGGACGAGTGGTTGTTACCGTATCGCCTTCACGCGAAACACAATTCATCGATCATATGATGCAGAGTGGGGTGCCATTCACTACCCTTGGTCACGTAACGAAGTCAGAGGTGAGGGTTGATGATATCTCCTTTGGATTCATCTCCGATATGAAGCAGGTGTACAGCAATAAGTTGGGTGAACTTATTGCTGGCAAGTAGCATAAATCAAAAAAATTCTTTTGTGAGTAATTTTACCGTTCAGGAACAGCAGGTAGAAGCCATGTTTAATGGCATTGCCTCTAGGTACGACTTTTTGAACCACCTGCTCAGCTTTGGTATCGATAAGCTTTGGCGCAAACGGTTGGTCAAGGGTATTGCTAATCACAAGCCAAGGTATGTGCTGGATGTGGCTACCGGTACTGCAGACCTTTCTATTGCTTTGGCCAAACGGTTGAGAGACGTGCAGATTATAGGTGTTGATATTGCTGATGAGATGCTTGAGCTTGGCAGAAAAAAGTTAGCGAACCTAAATCTGGGTCAACGCATCGCATTGCAAAAGGCTACCTCTTTAGACCTCCCCTTTCCTGATGGAACATTTGATGTTGCAATGGTAGCCTTTGGAGTTCGCAATTTCGAGGATCCTCTTAAGGGGCTATCGGAGATGCAAAGAGTGTTGAAGCCAGGAGGTACAATTGCCGTGCTGGAGTTTACAACGCCTAGGTATGCCATTATTGGATGGTTTTACAAATTATACTTTAGTAGGGTTCTTCCGTGGGTGGGCAAGCTGGTCTCGGGGCATAAAACAGCTTATACATATCTTCCAATGTCAGTTCAGGCATTTAAAGAAAGAGACAGTTTTAATGAATTGCTTAGGCAGGCAGGATTCGAAAATGCACAATATGTACAGCAAAGCTTTGGTATAGCAGCAATATATACAGCCTCCAAACCTTAGGTAAGGCATATGGGGATATGTGGGTTCTAGTAATATCAATAATAATTATGCTATTCAATCGTTATTATTGCGCATTATACATTTTATGAGAAAATCCATTGTTTTTATTTCCCTTCTGTTTCTCCTCCTTGGGTTGAGTATAGTTGGTTTTGCCCAGCTCAAACCCCAACCTATCCTTAACGATCCCGACTACGATTTTGAGAAAAGGTTGCGATTCGGATTTTCCCTAGGGGTTAACTTCATGGATTTTCAGATCAAGAGCAGTGCCGCACAATTCGATTCAATTTTTGTTGACAATAGCACGCTGTATCCAGGGTTTAACGTTAATGTTGTAAGCGATTTTAGAATTATTCCTACCCTGCACCTTCGATTTCTCCCAGGTTTAGCATTCGGACAGCGCGACCTTTACTTTTACGACAAGGACCCAAATGTAGAGCCTACAGTGATGCAGCTTGAGTCGTCGTACATCGAAATGCCCTTGTTGATCAAGTATGCTGCCGTACGAAAATGGAATTCACGACCATACCTTATAGCTGGCACAAACTTTAGGGTTGATATGGCCGCTTACAAAAAGCTTAATATTGAAGAGGGAGTGTACATTAGGCTAATTAAGGGCGATATATACTACGAGGTAGGCTTCGGTTTCGATTTTTTCCTCACGTTTTTCAAGTTTTCAACCGAGCTTAAGTTCTCATCAGGCTACAGGAATGCTATTGCTCCCCCAAACATACAGCAGCTAACCGATCAGGAGATTAAGTATACAGAGGCTATACACAGGCTCAAGTCTCAGGTTGTTACTTTATCGTTTCATTTCGAATAGAATTTTGAAATGCCTACTGAGCTAACCCTAAACCTAAGCCCAGAGCAAGCATCATCGGCTGAGAGCATTTTACAGCATGCAAGCCATAAGCTTGGCAAGCATCCATCAACAATTAGCGATGTGCGAATTGTCCGTAAATCAATTGATGCCCGCAGGGGGAGGATTAAGGTGAATGTAGGGGTGCGGGTTTATGCCAAGGGTGAATCCGTAACCGATACAGAGCATCAATTCAGGTATCAAGATGTAAGTAGAAAACCAGAGGTGATCATTGTAGGTTCAGGGCCAGCAGGGCTATTTGCAGCCCTTAGGCTGATGGAGCTTGGCCTAAAACCAATAATAGTTGAGAGGGGAAAGGATGTATCGGATCGCAAACGCGATGTAGCGCTACTGAACAGAAACAAGTTGTTAAATCCCGAATCGAACTATGCTTTCGGTGAAGGTGGCGCAGGAACTTTTTCCGATGGAAAACTTTACACTCGTTCGAGGAAGCGAGGAGATATTAATCGCATATTGACCATTCTGCACCACCATGGAGCACAGGATGAGATTTTGTACGAAGCTCATCCTCACATTGGTACGAATGTGCTACCCCGAGTTATTTCGGCCATTCGAAAAACCATTGAGCAGTATGGCGGAACCATCCTCTTTAATAGTAGAGTCGAAGAGGTATTGATGGATAGTACGAGGGTTAAGGGTGTGCGCTTGAGCGATGGTACGAAAGTATTGGCCAAAGCTGTGGTTTTAGCAACAGGGCATTCGGCTCGCGATGTGTATCGGATGCTTTGGAATCAGAAAATAATGCTTGAGGCGAAGCCTTTTGCCATAGGGGTTCGGGTTGAGCATCCTCAGGCGCTAATCGATACTATTCAGTACCATGGGGTGTTAAGGGGCGAGCTATTGCCAGCGGCTAGCTACAGGTTGGTGCAACAGGTTGAGGGTCGGGGGGTGTATTCTTTCTGTATGTGTCCCGGTGGATTTATTGTCCCAGCCGTATCATCGGCAAACGAGATTGTAGTCAATGGGATGTCCCCTTCGCTTCGTAACTCGAAATGGGCTAATTCAGGAATAGTGGTTGAGGTGCGGCTCGACGATTTAGCAGGTCTTGAGGGTTTTGGCCCATTAGCAGGTATTGAATTTCAGTCGCAGCTTGAGCAAATGGCCTATAGCCATAGCTCTGGCAGTGGTGTAATTGCTCCGGCCCAAAGGCTCGATGATTTTGTTGATGGCAAGGCATCAAGCACATTGCCATCCTGCTCATATAACCCCGGGATAACATCGTCACCCATCCATGAGTGGTTGCCCCCTTGGATTTCAAGTAGGTTGCAGGAGGGGTTTAAACAGTTCGACAGAAAGATGAAGGGATTTGTAACCAGCGAAGCCAATATTGTTGCTTTGGAGTCCAGAACATCCTCTCCAGTTCGTATTCCTCGAAACGAGGAAACCCTTGAGCACATTCAGGTTCGTGGTCTTTTCCCTTCGGGTGAGGGGGCTGGTTATGCTGGCGGTATTGTTTCGTCGGCAGTAGATGGAGAGCGATCTGCCGAAGCCGTAGCCCGGTTTATGGGTGTTGTATAGTCCTTCGTCGAAACTCAGAGCAAACAATGGCTGTAGCCATAGCCACGTTCAGCGATTCGCTGGTGTTTTCATCGATACAAAAGCTAGGAATGGTAATCCTTTTGCTCACCAATGCCTCAATTCCTTTCGATATTCCCTTTCCCTCATTTCCCAGCACAATAACTCCACTGGAATCAAGATTTTGGGTGTAAATGTTATCACCCTCTAAAAAGGTGCCATATATTGATATGTTGGCAGCTTTTGCGCTCGCAATGTATTCGGATAAATTGGTGTAATGAATGCTAACCCTAGCGATGGCGCCCATGGTTGACTGAACAACCTTAGGGGCAAAAGCATCGGCCGAATCGGGTGAGCAAACAATCTGTTTAATTCCAAACCAGTCGGCAAGTCGAATAATTGTCCCCATATTTCCAGGATCTTGGATGCTATCGAGGGCCAGCACCAGCTTACTTGCTAGCTGATTGATGTTAAGCTGGCTTGTGGGTATTTGGCCTAAAGCTAAAACTGGTGTGGGGGTGGTAAGCCCGCTAATTCTGCTCATATCCTTTGGGCTAACCTCAACAAAACGATTGTCGAGATCGTAATGGTCGGGGAGCCAACCATTCGTATAGTATATACTCTCAAACTTTAGCGACGATGCTAACAAATCGCTTACCAGCCGATGGCCCTCAGCAACGAATAGCCCCGAGAGCTTTCGTTGTTTTTTTTGTTGTAACGACCGAATAAATTTGATTGTGTTTGCCGAGAGCATACCTTAAAATTTTAGCAAACCTACCATTTTTTTTGATGAATTAACACTTTTCATCGCCTTATGGCCTGTTTTATGCAGTAGGTTTTCCTTGACAAATTATCGAGTTATCAAAGCGAATTACTATCTTTCACGCACAATTCAGCTTGTGATTTTGCTTTAATCTACAGCGGTTTAATGCATAATAAAAAATCCTTTTCTTTCCGATTTTCACCAGGTAAGTGTAAGTTGCCTGGAGTAGTGCTATTTGCTTTTCTAGGGCTGTTGGTTTCCTCGTGTAGCGTTACTAAAAATATCCCGCAGGGGGAGCATTTGCTCGATAAAGTAGATGTAGTTATTGAAGAGGAGGGACGAAGAAGAGAGGTTAGAGAAGGGGAGCTTACACGATACGTGAGGCAGAAACCCAATAAGCGGGTGCTTGGGTTTAGGTTGCATCTTCGCCTTTTTAATATGGCTAACCCTTCCAAGGAAAAGGGTATAAGCGAAATGTTTCGTAAAATTGGTGAAGAGCCGGTAGTTCTCGATACTTTTCAAACAAAACAAACTGCTATCAATCTTGCGCGATACCTGGAGAGCAAAGGGTTTTATAGTGCTCAGGTAAACGATACCACCCGATTTGGAAGACGAGGAGCTTTTGTGCAGTATCAGGTTCGTCCGGGTACTCCTCATCGCATTAGGAATATAAACTACATTATTGAAGATAGTTTAATTAGGGATGTGGTTTTAAACGATACGGCTAACAGTATTGTTAAAAGAGGCGATAGGTTTGATATTGATTTGTTGAGGGAGGAAAGAAAACGAATTGAAAGCAAGCTAAGAGAGGAAGGCTACTTTTTTTTCTCGCGTGACTTTATAACCTTTACCGCTGATACAAGCGTTAACGATAAAAAGGTTGATGTTGAGCTTGTACTGCGCAACCGATTTACACGTAATTCTTTTGGTGAGCGCATTTCACAGCCCTACCAGAAGTTTCAGATAAGCAATGTTTACATCTACACCAATTACGATCCCGTTGAGTTTTTCTACCTGCAGGAGGAGAATTTTTTAGACACAATTCGCTTCGACGATCAGCAGTTTGTGTATTCGCTATCAACTGGGGTAAAGCTTAAAACGGTGAGCAATGCTAACCTAATTAGGCCCGGGCAAGTGTACTCCGAAAGTATAGTTCAAAAATCAAGAGATAACCTCAACTCCCTTGGGCTGTTTAGGGCGGTTAACATATTCTTTAGGCAGGATGAAACCCCCGACACAAAGCAAAATGAGAATTTTCTAATCTTTGGTGATGATATTACATCCGATTCATTAAGCTACGGTAAGCTTAACTGTTACATCCAGCTAACGCCCCATACCCTGCAAAGCTATCAGATCGATTTGCTAGCAACCAACACAGCATCCGATGTTGGTCTCGAAGGTAACCTCAGCTATCAGCATAAAAACCTTTTCGAAGGTGCCGAGATATTCGACACACGGCTTCGTGGTATGGTTCAGTTCTTGTCAGGCGATCAGGTATCTGCAGGCTCCTATGAGTTGGGAGGATCCCTGGGGTTGAGCTTCCCAAGATTCTTGACCCCCTTTTCAATCGATGAGTATCAAAACAGATATGCACCCAGAACCCAAATTACTAGTTCGTATAATTTTCAGTATAGGCCTGAGTATACCCGAACGGTTGCTGGTGCCAACTTTAGCTATACCTGGCGATCGGAAAGAAGGTTTACCCATACATTTACCCCATTTGAGGTAAATGTGATAAATCTTTTGGCTATCTCAGATGACTTTTGGGATAAGATTAAGGATAGGTACGAGGCAAACAGCTATCGTAACCAGTTGGTTACTCTTACCGGGTATAACTTTATCTACTCAAATCAAACATCAGCAAGGAGCAGTTATTCAGTCTTGCGTTACAACTTTGAGGTGTCAGGGAATATCCTGAATGCTATTTTTAAAGCTATGGATGTTGAGAAGGTTGAAGGCGCCTACCAACTTTTTAACACCGATTTTTCCCAATTTGTTAGAACTGATGTTAGCTATGTGTACAATCAGGTGCTCGACGAGAATAATACTTTTGTTTATAGGGTCTACGCTGGCGCAGGGTTGCCCTACGGAAATTCTGCTGCACTACCGTTCGAGAAGAAGTATTTCTCAGGTGGGTCAACAGGGGTTAGAGCCTGGAATGCCCGAGGGCTAGGGCCTGGGTCGTACATTGAGGAGCAGCTGCAATTCCCCAATCAAACTGCCGATATAAAGCTCGAGGCCAATTTTGAGTATAGGTTTAACCTGGTATGGCTTCTCGAAGGTGCTCTGTTCCTCGATGCGGGCAATATATGGTCTATATCATCAAATGACGATAGGCCCGGTGCAGTTTTTAAGCCAAGTAAATTTTATAAGGAGATTGCCCTGGGTACAGGAGGCGGTATTAGGTTAAACTTGGGCTTTTTTACCATTCGGTTCGATGTGGGTATTAAGCTGTACGATCCCGGGGTGATTTCCGTTAAGAATGGAGAATTTTTATACAATTACGATCAGTGGATACCTTTTGATCGGAAGTACAACCGGAATGACTTTAAGTTCCATTTTGGTATAGGTTACCCCTTCTAGCCATATACTAATCCTCCTCAAGCTGATTCATCGTCAAAACCACCCCCAGTTTCACCTCGGATGGAGAGCCATTGGTTGCCTCAACTTTACTCAATCATTATAAAGTTGGCAAGGTGTAAACAATCCGTCAATCATTCAATCACTCAATCAATCACTCAATCAATCACTCAATCAATCACTCAATCATTCATTCATTCATTCCGTCAATCACTCAATCATTCAATCACTCAACCTGCCTGCTCTGACGCTAGTCAGGCAGGTCATTCAATCATTCAATCATTCAATCATTCAATCATTCAATCATTCAATCCATACCCCTTTCCCCCATTAATCCTTTTATTTCCAATTTGTCTAATAATGCTGTAGTTCTATTTGGCTTTGCCAACATTTTTTTGCAAATTGGCATGATTTTTTAACAACCTTAACCCTATTGTATGCCTACTAATCCCACACCACGCGATAACTTTGGAAGTAAATTCGGAATAATTGCAGCAGCTGCAGGATCGGCTGTTGGGCTTGGAAATATTTGGAAATTTCCCTATGTGGCTGGTGAGAATGGAGGCGGAGCATTCCTCCTTATCTACCTGTTCTTTGTTCTGCTCATTGGTGTTCCGGTGATGATGTCGGAGTTTGCCATTGGCCGCAAAGGGCAAAAGAATGCTTACGGATCGTTCTCGCTAATTGCACCAGGTACTCGATGGAACCTGATTGGTTTTATGGGTGTGGTTGCAGCCTTTTTTATCTTGGCCTTCTATAGCGCTGTTGCAGGGTGGACATTAGAGTATATCATAAGTTCCGTAACGCATAGGTTTGCAGGTCAAACCCCAGACGATTTGGCGAGAAACTTCGAAAACTTTTTATCTAATCCGCTCAAACCCATTGCTTGGCAACTTGTGTTCATGGGGCTAACTGCCCTAATCGTTTTGGCGGGCATAAAAAAGGGTATAGAGAAGTATACCAAGCTGTTGATGCCAGTACTTCTATTTCTGATCATACTACTCTGTATTCGATCCGTTACGCTCGAAGGGGGTAAGGATGGCCTGTCATTTTTTTTTAAACCCGATTTTACCAAGGTGACTGGCAAAACAATTCTTTATGCCTTAGGTCAAGCATTCTTCTCGTTAAGTTTGGGTATGGGTGCGCTTATTACCTACTCATCGTATTTTAGTAAAAAGGAGAACCTTGCCTCAACAGCCGTTGAGGTGGCCATTTCCGATAGTGTAATCGCCATTCTGGCTGGAGTTATGATTTTTCCTGCCGTATTTGCCTTTGGCATAGAGCCGGGATCGGGTCCAAGCCTTGTGTTCATTACCCTACCCGGAATTTTTCAACAGATGCCCGGAGGCGATTTCTTTGGTGCCGTTTTCTTTATTCTGCTGGCTGTTGCAGCCCTAACCTCCACCATATCGCTGCTCGAGGTGGTGGTGGCTTTTTTCTCGGAGGAGCTAAAGATTTCTCGCAAAAAGGCTACGTTTATTGCCACGGCATCTATTTCTGTTTTAGGCGTATTTGCCTCTCTGTCGTTTGGCCCCCTTGATAAGTTCACTATTTTTGGTAAAAGTATATTCGATTTGCTCGATTACACGGCATCAAATGTGCTACTTCCGCTTGGAGGGTTTCTTATAGTTCTTTTCGTTGGTTGGTTTGCAGGTAAACGAATTGTTAAGCAGGAGCTGACTAACGAGGGCGAGCTCAAGGCAACGTATTTTCCTGCCTTTGTAAATATTGTGAAATTTGTTGCACCGGTTGCCATTGCAGCCATACTTATCTATAGCATTTTTTGGGGTGGCCTAGGGTAAATTTCAATAGCTATGGAACGGATATACCTATACAAGGTTTTTAGGAATAGATTTGCAAAGTATTTCTATATGCTTGGGCTGTTGATGTTTGTGTATGGCGCCGTTTTCCTTGTTCGATTATTTATAATGGATCTTCAGTTCGATGCATTTGGCTCAAGAACAAGCCTTACCTTCATTGCCTTCCAAGGTCTAGTTGTGATTTTGCAGTATGCTATTGCATTACGAAATACGAGGTACTTCATCGAATTTGAGACAATTGTATCAACTACCTTCTGCCAAAGCAGTGTTCACCCGAGGCGATTCAGCTACAAGATGTAAACGAGATTGAGATTAAGTTAAATGAGGTAGTTATCCATTTGCCCGAAGGCCAAAATACATTACGTTTCGATAATGTTGAGTACAAGGTGCTGAAACAGATAAAACAACGGTTTGAGGAGTTATCTGTACCTGACGGTAAACAATTATGAGTTTTATCCAAACATAAACCAAATGATTGATGACTGGAATTGATCAACGTATCAACGAGCTGTTTCAACCTGTGGTCGATGCCCTTTCGCAAGTACTATTCTGGGATCCCATAAAAGCATTAGGGTTTGACATAGGCGCTGCTGCGCCTATTGTTGTTTTATGGTTAATGGTTGGTGGCCTGTTTTTCACCATTAGGATGAAATTTATCAATATCCGTGCTTTTGGTCATGGGGTTGCACTTGCTTCAGGTCGATACAGGTCAAAACAAAGCGAAGGGGAGGTTAGCCCTTTCCAGGCTCTTACCACGGCACTGTCGGCAACGGTGGGGCTAGGGAACATTGCGGGTGTAGCTATAGCCATAAGTTTGGGTGGCCCAGGTGCTACGGTATGGATGATAATGGCCGGTTTTCTTGGGATGTCGCTTAAGTTTACCGAGTGCACCCTTGGGGTTAAGTACAGGGTTATCGATGACAAAGGGAAAGTATCGGGTGGCCCCATGTACTATCTGCGTAAGGGCTTGGAGAGTAAGGGGAAGAAACGATTGGGAGTTTTTCTGGCCATTCTGTTTGCTGTTCTGGTGATAGGCGCTTCTTTCGGTGGTGGAAATATGCTTCAGGTTAACCAAGCCTTTGCTCAGCTTCAGTATGTAGTTCCGCAGATGGAGGGTTATGGAGCGGCTTTTGGTTTGGTAGTTGCCCTACTGGTTGGGCTTGTTGTAGTTGGCGGAATTAAGGGCATAGCGCAGGTTACAAGCAGATTGGTTCCCATTATGGCCATCATCTACATACTAACCTCAATGTATATCATTGGTGTTCACTTTAGCGAGCTGGGAACAATTTTTAAGCTGATTTTAAGAAGTGCTTTTGGCCTTGAGGCAATCGGTGGAGGATTCTTTGGGGCACTATTCGTTGGGTTTCAGCGGGGAGCATTCTCCAACGAGGCAGGCATTGGTTCATCGCCCATTGCCCATGCTGCTGCCAAAACAACCGAACCAGTGAGCGAGGGTATGGTTGCGCTGCTCGAACCGTTTGTCGATACCATGGTGGTGTGCACCATGACCGCTTTGGTGATTGTTTCCACTGGGTTGTACGTGAACCCCGATGGGTTAGAGGGTGCTCAGCTCACAGCGGCAGCGTTCGGTAGCATATTGCCATGGTTCCCTTACATCTTGGTGCTTTGCATTTTCCTTTTTGCCTTCTCCACCATGATCTCATGGTCATACTATGGTCTTAAAGGGTTTAATTATTTGTTTCAGAAGCCTTTAACAAGGTTGACGGGCAAAACGCGAGCATCCGATTTGGTATACTACTTCTTCTTCCTAGCCAGCATTGTGGTGGGGGCCTCGAGCAGCCTTACGGCGGTTATCGACTTTTCTGATATGATGATTCTAGGGATGGCCTTTCCTAACATAATAGGGTTAATGTATCTTGCCCCCGAGGTTTCGCATGACCTGAAACAATATCTACATAAACTACAGCCAGGGCAAAACTCACAACAATAAAATTCGTATCTTTGCACCCTAACCATCAACTAAATATTCAAAGCCATGAGATTTTTTATAGATACCGCAAACCTCGATCAAATTCGCGAAGCCAACGACCTTGGCGTGCTCGATGGAGTAACTACCAACCCATCGCTAATGGCCAAGGAGGGCATTAAGGGCGAGGCCAACATAAAGCAGCACTACGTAGATATTTGTAACATAGTAAAGGGCGATATATCGGCAGAGGTTATTGCCACCGATTTTGAGGGGATGATTCGTGAGGGCAAGGAGCTGGCAGCCCTGCATGAGCAGATTGTTGTTAAGGTGCCTTGTACCAAGGAGGGCATAAAGGCCATCAAGTATTTTACCGACAACGGCATCCGTACTAACTGTACCCTTGTTTTCTCTGTTGGTCAAGCGCTGTTGGCCGCTAAAGCAGGCGCTACCTACGTTTCTCCTTTCATTGGTAGGCTCGATGATGTGTCGACCGATGGTGTGGAGCTTATCCGCCAAATTGTTGATGTGTACAACTACTACGAGTACGGTACTCAGGTGTTGGCAGCTTCTATCCGTCATACCATGCACATTGTGCAGTGCCTTGAGGCTGGTGCCGATGTGGCAACCTGCCCATTAGACGCAATTCTAGGCCTACTTAAGCACCCCCTAACCGATATTGGCCTAGCCAAGTTTTTAGAAGATTACAAGAAGGTTAACGGCTAGTTAACTTTTTTACCATATCTTTAGGCACACTTGTACGTATAGTAGGGGTGTGCTTTTTTTATTAATTCTTTTTGGTTATGCTTATCAAAATTTACCCAGAGAATCCTAACCCTCGCGACCTAGATCAGGTTGTGAAGGTGCTGCGCGATGGGGGGGTAATTATTTACCCTACCGATACGGTGTACGGAATTGGGTGTGACATATCGAAGCCTAAAGCCGTTGAACGTATCATCAAGATTAAGGAGATGAAACCTAAGGAAGCGCGCTTTTCGTTTATCTGTAGTGACCTTAGCCACATTGCCGATTACGCACGAATTGACAATAGCACATTTAAACTCATAAAACGTAACCTGCCTGGCCCTTTCACTTTTATTCTACCAGGCCTAAACAGGGTTCCCGATTATTTTATCAGCAAGCGCAAAACCGTTGGGATTCGAATTCCTGATAACTCCATTATTCTGGAGTTGGTGAAACTGCTTGGCAATCCAATCCTCACCACATCGCTTAAGGATGACGATGAGGTTATAGAGTACACCACCGACCCTGAACTAATTTACGAGAAGTATCAAGATTTGGTGGATATAGTAATTGACGGTGGGTATGGCGGCAACATACCCTCAACCATAGTTGATTGTACCGAAGCAGAGCCAACCATTGTAAGGCAGGGGAAAGGAGAGGTTGTCTGGTAAGCCTTTGTAACCTTAATGGTTACCGCTAAGCCAGCTTAACCTTGTACGATGCGCTAAACTTACCCTTTGTAATGGCATTCAGCTTACTTTTCAGCAGCTGCTTTCGAATTGTCGAAACCTTGTCGGTAAACAGAATCCCATCCAAATGGTCGTACTCATGCTGAATGATGCGGGCAGCAACGCCATCGTATCGCTCCTCATGTGGCGTAAAATTCTCATCAACATATTTAATGACAATTGACTCGGGGCGCTCAACGTCCTCCCTAATGTTCGGGATGCTAAGGCATCCTTCGTTATATAGGGTGTGGTGCTCATCCTTTTCCACAATATGAGCGTTTATAAAAACCTTTTTAAAACCTTTCAGCTCAGGGTTGTCTTCTGCCAGCGGATTCCCATCGATAATGAAAAGCCTTATGGAAAGCCCAATCTGTGGTGCGGCAAGCCCAATGCCATCGGAGTGATACATCGTTTCGAACATATCGTCAATAAGCTCCTTTAGCTTGGGGTAGTCAGGGGTAATATCCTGTGCAACCCTCCTTAGTACGGGCGATCCGTAAACGTAAACTGGTTTAATCATTTTTACTTCTGTTTGTCAAAATCTAAACTTTCGAGGTACGATTGCAAAATAATGGTTGCGCTAATGGTATCAACCAAGGCCTTATCGCGCCTATCCATCTTTTTTACCCCACCGTCCAGCATGGTTTGAAATGCGATTTTCGAGGTGAAACGCTCATCAACAAGCTTTACCGGGATTTGGGGGTACTGCTTCTTAAATCTATTTATTACTGGTTCAACATACTTAACAGCCTCGGAGGGCTCATTGTTCAATTGTTTTGGCATGCCAATTACAACTAGCTCAACGGGGTTGTTGTTCAAATAGCTTGCGAAGAACTCGAAAACTTTTGCAGTGGCAACCGTTGCAATTCCATTAGCAATAATCTTAAGGGGGTCGGTGGCGGCTATTCCTGTCCTTTTACGTCCAATATCAAGCGCAACTATTCTACCCAAAGCAATGCCTATTACATGTTTTTACCAACATAGTTTAACTTTTCGAGGTGAGAGATAATAATTTCGCGGTTGTTAGGCGTTAATGCAATATGATAATTCCCCTCAAGAATTATAGTTCCATTGCCCTTCTTGTCAATCTTTTCCACTTTGTTTAAATTGATGAGCATATTTTTCTCTGTCGATATGAATCCTTTTGTAAGCAGGATGCTTTCAACATCCAAATTGCAAGTGGGGCAGGGGCAGGTTATTGTAGACCCATCAATCATTGTAAAGGAGTATTGGCTTTTACTGGTTTCGAGCTTCAGTACAGCGCTAAGGTCAATGTACTTGTAATCCCCTGCTGTAGGGATTACAAGTTTTTGAGGAAGAATCTGTTCGATGTTTTGAAAAAGAGCCTTGTAGCGCTCTCGTGGGCTGACCTTTGTTTTTCGGATTTCCGTAACCTTTTCAACAGCTTTAACTAGCTCCTCAATATCAATAGGCTTTAGGATGTAGTCAATTGCGCTGTACTTAAATGCTTTTACGGCAAATTGGTTGTAGGCGGTTATAAAGATTACTTCGAAATCGAGGTTTGGGAGCTTCTTAAGCAATTCGAAACCATTGGCCTGGGGCATTTCGATATCGAGAAAAATTAGGTCGGGGTTATGCTTATTGATTAGCTCAATTCCATCGTCAACCGATTGTCCTTTGCCCACTAAATGCACATCGGGACAGTAGGAGTTCAGCAGTAGCTCTAGGGTTCGCAGGGCTGCTAGTTCATCGTCAATGATAATGGCCTTAAGCATACGATTCAGGTAATTTCGGTGCAAATTTACAAAAAATACCTTACTAGGTCACACCCGGCAACTTAAACAAAATCATTTTCTTCCATCGCATTCTGTGGTATCCTGATTACTACCTTGGTGCCTTTGCTACCATCGGGATGATTGATGTCAAAATATTTTATATCAAATCGCTCCTTGTAAAGAGAGTTTAGCAGGTCGATACGCTGGGCTGTTATCTTAAAACCAAGCGACTTCCTCTCGGGATCTTGCTTTGCTCTTACCTGTTGAGCTTGCTTCCGGCCCACCCCATTGTCTTCAATGGTGCAAATAGCAATATCGCTTGTTCCTGTAATGCTAACCCTAACCCAGCCCTCTTGCTTCGACTTCAGCATGATACCGTGCCAAATGGAGTTTTCTACAAAGGGTTGTATTAGCAGCGTGGGGACACGCAGGTCGAGCAGCCTCTCGTTCTCTACTTCAATTGAGTATTCAAACTTTCCTGATAGCCTCAGCGATTCAAGCTCAAGGTATAATCGTAACGCTTCCAGCTCATCTTTTAGCGTTACAGTAGAGGCCTGCGAGTTGTCGAGGATTAATCGCATGAGCTTGGCAAACTTGGTGAGATACTTGTGTGAGCTGATATGGTCTTTTTCAAGAATGTACAGCTGGATTGAATTCAGGGTGTTGAAGATGAAATGAGGGTTCATCTGCTGCCGTAACGACTTCTGTTTGTAAACATTAAGGTTGTTGACAAGGTCGTTTCGCTTTTTTATGGAAGAGATGCGAAGTCGATATGTAAGGTAGATAAGCATTGTGAAAACTAGGGTCGATATAATTATAAACCAGTAGGTTTGCCAAAAGGCTGGCCTAATAATAAATTGAACCTGGGCGGTTTCTCCCCAAATTTCATCGGAGTTTTGTGCCTGCACGTCGAAGGAGTAGCTGCCCGGCGATAGCTTGCTAAAGGTTGTAGTTGGGGTGGTAGTTAGTATCCACTTTGCATCAGGTCTCTCGAACCTGTAGCGGTATTGAATGCGTCCAAAGTTTTTAAAAGCAAAGCCAACGTAATCAATCTCAATGGTATTGTCGCCATAGTCAAGCTTAAAGGGTTGTTCTTCTATACTTATGCTCTGCCCATTCACCCTAAAGTGAGTAATTAGACACTTTGCACTCACCTCGTTAGGTTTAAGCCTATCGGTGTTAATGAGTGTTAGCCCCTTGGTAGTTGATACATACGCAATGTTTCCCCTTACAAAAATGTCGGTAGTTTCGTTGGTTGGTAGTCCGTGTGAGGTGTTGATGTTTGTTACCTTAAAGTTACTATCCAAATCACCAGTAATTAAGCTAACGCCACTATTTGTAGCAAGCCAAATACCCGATGGAGCTACAAACACTTTATTGATGTAATTACTAGCAATGCCATCGGTTTGGGTTATTTGCCATAGGTTAATCCCATCAAAAACGAGTAGCCCAATTCCTTTTGTAGATATAAGCATTTTATTATCGTCGGTACTTGTGATATAGCTCGCCGATTGGGCGAAAAGTGAATGTTTCTCACCCATGTACTCAAAAATATTGTTGTGATATCTCCATATGCCATTGTTAGTGGCCATCCACACAGCGCGAGTTGAATCCTCGTACACAGAGTTGACTACCCCGCTAAACTCATTCTCCAACCGTGAGGTGTATGGGAATGTTTCCCCATCAAATTTTATGATACCCCAGCTACTGGCTATCCAGTAGCCACCATCATGAGAGGGGACCATACCTCTGGGGTGGCTGCCCAATTTTTGCGCCGAAGAGTAATCCTTCACCCTATTGTCTTTATCCATCGAGTGCAGATATAAGCTTGAGCCAATCCATAGGTGGGTTGATGTTGAATCAATTCCTAGAAACCTGATGGGTAAAGCACCCAAGGTGTCATCCCTAACGGTATAGTTGTCTATTTTACGGTTGTGAATGTGGCTTAGTATACCAAGCTCGCTACCCACATAGAGCCCATTTCTATTTGCAAAAACGGTGTTAATCCTTTCGCTGGGCAAGCCCGATTCTTCGTTATACGTTAGGAAGTTGATGTTGGGAATGTAAAAGATACCGTCGGACAAGCTGGTGAACCAGTACCCATCCTCGTAATCCTTTTCTACAGATGATATTTGGTGCTTATCAAGAATAAAGAGGTTATAGGGATGATCGAAATGGCCGTTAAACAGCCTATGTACACCACCGCCAAGGGGGGCTACCCATAAATTCTTGTTGGGTTCTTGGCTTATCCAAATAACCTCCTGTTCAAAATCCTTTTCGGCAGCCAGCATGCTGTTTTCTATTTTCAGCAACCTCCTGCCAATATTGAATAGCACCTTGTTAGTATCTTCTTCAATGGCAATAAAATGGAATGGAGATACGATGTTGGTATAGGGTAAGTCAATGGTGTCACTGGTTAGCCTAAAAGAGAAGGCATCCACC
>JAVERU010000158.1:0-6131 GCA_034006965.1 Tenuifilaceae bacterium | reverse complement strand
AGCAGAAAACATTAACTCTAGAATACAACGCTTTATCAATGTAAATTACGGAGCCAGGGATGAAAACTTTTTCTTCTTCAGATTGAAGAAATACTATGCATAGCACCTCAAAAAAAGAATTAGCCCTTCTCATACGTTTAGTCGAGTTTTAGCATGAATTGAGCTTTATTAAAGCTCAAGTTATAGATTTTTAAAGCTAATGTTGGCTTGCATTGTGGAAAGTTGATGCAAACAAGAAAGGTTAAAAACTCGGAGGACCTCGGTAGGTATTTAACGCATGTAAGGCTATTGGGGTATAACCTTGGGTGGTGTTGGTAGCTTTTGGGGTACTATCAAAGCTGAATTTTGCAAGCGATAGTATTGCCAGAATAACAAGTACCGAAATGGAAGTAACCACTTCGTAGATGAACATCTCCCAGCTGCTATGCGAGTGGCTTTGGTATGGAGATTCTGCTGTTTGTGATGCCGTAAAGGGATGGGCATGCTCAACCACAATTCCGTTGTTTAGCACGTGAAAGTGCCAGTTTGCTACCCTGTTATGGAATAGCATAAGTACAATTGGAATTGTTAGTAAAGCAACGAGTTTTCTTAACCGCATTATTAATACTTTAGCAAATGCAAAAATAGTATGTTGAGTGTATAGCACTACCTAGGTTAACAGTAATTAACCAACATTGTTCATCCCCCTGCTACCAAGGCTAAACAGCACTCAAAATTAATCTATAATTGTAGGTGAGTGTTGTAGATTATCCCTATTTTTTCTGATATTTGCGTAGGGTTACAAAAAACTATTTTTAAGATGAAACCACGCATAAACCTGCCACAAAACGAGATAGATCAGATAGTTAATAGCTGCGAAGCCTGTATGGTAGCCATGGTTGATTTAGAAGGGAAGCCATACGTTTTGCCCTTTAACTTCGGATATGAAGATGGTCGCCTTTACATCCACTCTGGCCCCGAAGGTAAAAAGATTGATATTTGGAAGCAGAACCCTGATGTCTGCATCTCGTTTAGCACCGACTACAAGATGAATATTCGTCATGAGGAGGTAGCGTGCTCCTACTCCATGAAATACAAAAGCGTGCTAATGCATGGTAAAATAAATTTTATCTCCGATTTGGATGAAAAGGCTCGCGTTCTCAATGTAATAATGGAAAAGTACTCGGGACGCAGCGACTTTTCCTATGGCTTGCCAGCGCTAAAAAATGTTGCCGTTTTCGAAATTGATATCCAAAAAGTGGAGTCAAGGGCGTATTTGTACTAGTAAGAATTACTTTGGCAGATGGGGTTCTCCATAAATCATACGCATAGAGTTTTGCTTGCAGTAGCTGCATCCACACTTATTACTTGCTTTGCACCGCTGCAGGTTCCAGCACCTTATGGTTACAGCTCAAGTAACTGGGGTCACAATGATTACCAACAGCATGTAGATTTATACCTTGGTATTGCAGGTGTTGTACTGGATCTGGAGCCCGTCGAGAAATCTTTTACCACCATAAGTAGTTCCCCTAAAGCAAAACCAACAGATTTATACAGGTTGCTAACTCCCACATCGAAGTATAAGCAGCAATTCTTTCCAAAACCCATCATATGTTCTCCCACGGGCATATACATGTGTTTGAGGTTATGATTAGTATTCTCACTTTTGAAACTTATTAGCTGAGCCACCCTCAGTAGCAAGAGCTGTAGGTGGCCATAATCTGAGTGTACTAATTTTAAAATCAATAATTATGAATACGGTAGAAAGAAAACCCATACCTACATGGGTTAGCATATTGCTTTTTGTCGCAATTATGACAGTGGTTATGGTAGTTGGAATGATGCTATAAATTGCTTCGCCATTGCCAAAGAAAATGGAGCCCGATGCTTATGCTTAGGGCTCCATTTGTTTTGTTCTAATTACTAATGGTTTAGGATGCCAAAAAGGAGGGAGCAAATATTTACTTAAAAATATCGATAAATCTTTACATCCTATTTAAAAATCTATATATTAGTAACTAAATTGAAGCGTTATTAATAGAAGGTAATTGATATGGCCAATATAAGAGATTTTAAAATGGATGTTAAGCAAATGGTAAAGCTCTTCATGCAGGAGTGCTACGCGCAGCTAGCATACTCACCACCATTAAATCAGGAGAACGTACTCGATATAATCTCCGATGCCATGGAGCTTGAGACCGATACAATTAAAAAGATAAACACACCTGAACCAGAGAGTAAAAACAACCTGAAGCATTACTACAAAGCTGTAAGCAATGATTTTTACGATAAGATCGTTGAGCTTACCGAGCGCCTGAATTCACTTTCCTACTAGTCATCTTTTTTAAACTATTAATATGAAATCTTTTCTTGATCTAGCAAAGAGTAGATACTCGTGCCGTTCGTATAGCGAGCAGGAAGTTCCTAAAGAAACCATTCTGAAAGTGCTGGAGGCAGCCAGAATTGCGCCATCGGCAACCAACGCCCAACCCTGGCGGTTTGTGGTACTCACCAAGGGACCCCTGCGCAACGAGGTAACTGGATGTTATGCCGGCGAGTGGTTAAAATCTGCTCCAGCTATCGTTGTGGCATGTGGTAACCATGGCGAGTCATGGAGGAGAGCCGATGGGAAGGATCATTGCGACATTGACCTAGCTATTGGTGTTGACCATATCACCCTTGCTGCCACCGAGAATGGTTTGGGTACCTGTTGGATTTGTAAGTTTGATGCCATGCGATGTGCCGAAATACTAAAGTTACCCAAGGGAGTAGCCCCCGTAGCGCTTATTCCGCTTGGCTATCCAGCTGAGAAGAACAACTACTCCGAGAGGCATTTGGTTCGAAAACCTATAGAGGAGATTGTATCGTGGGAGGGTTACAGCTTCTAAACCCCTGTGCTATACTTCTTCATACGTTGGTTTAACCCCTTGGCATTGCCTGTAATTCTATTCAAGTGCTTCCAGAAATTTGGGCCATGGTTCTTATGCACCGTATGGGTTAACTCGTGAAGTATAATGTAATCAATTAGCTCATCGGGGAGCTTCATAAGGTATATGCTAA
Source organism: Tenuifilaceae bacterium (assembly GCA_034006965.1). GTDB lineage: Bacteria > Bacteroidota > Bacteroidia > Bacteroidales > Tenuifilaceae > Perlabentimonas. The sequence goes on along the minus strand of JAVERU010000158.1, from coordinate 3,092 downwards.
GGTTGATATTGTTAGTACTCGAGCAGCTTCCCCATCGCGATTTTATGTTCTTTACCCTTAACGTATTGTAGCTAAAGCCAAATTGCTGGGCTAGCGCGTTTACCCTCTGGGGCAAGTAGCTTAACGATTCTTTCCTGTATAGCTGCTCAATTACGGTGCGCACGGTGCTCTGCACCTCGTTGCTGCTTATGCTTTGCTGATATGGGTAGGCTACGGTAACTTTACCGTTCAAAATGGTTACGTTAGTATCATTAACTTCCGAAGGAATGAGCAAAAGTTCATGGTGTCGGGTTTTAAATCCCGACTCAATGATGTTGTTGGCGCTTCGTTGGGCAAGCTGATTTTGCTTCTCAATAATCCAATTCCTTTTCTGCTCAACAAACTGTTGGGCAGTGGCAACAGGTAAAAACGTGGGTATGGTAACGCGCACACCCTTTTGGGGATGTACCGATAGGGATAATCGTTTGGCTCTGGGGTTGTGTCGTAATAAAATATCGCCCACCCCAGGCAAATGCCACAGGGTGGAAGGCTTTCGCTTTAAAGGGGGCATACTACTGATTAAGAATCCAAATGTTGGGGTTTTTCTGTTTCCACACGTTCATTGAGTCTACTGCCTGCTGACGAGTAAGAAATGAGCCCAAGGTTACGGCATGCATCCCTGTTGATTGCATAATTACCTTGGAGTTATATCCCAACGATTGCATATCGCGAGAGAACTTTTCGGCGTATTCGGCATTACGGAAACTACCTGCAACAATATGGAACATACCCTCTTGGGTAACAGGTATGCTAAGCTTTGGTTCTGAAGTGGAGGGCGATTTTGATATTTTTTTCTCAGCAGGTTTCGCTGTTTGCTCGCTTCGGGTCATATCGTTTGATTCGTCCATTTCGGCACTTAGCTGCTCAAATTCATCTTCAAATTTCCCCTTCTGTTGATCCTGTTTTTGCTGATCACTTGGCTCTGTAGCAACTCTTTCGGCTGTAGGTACTACCTTTTCCTTTTTATTCGAACTAAAAACGCCCTTGTCATATAAATACCAGCCGCTGGCAGCCACTACAACAAACCCAATTCCAATAAGAGTCCCAAAAAGTATAGCTTTTCCTGCCCCACCGCTGGATTTCTGTTTTGGCATTGGGGTAGGTTTTGCTTTGGTAGGTTTTGTCTGCTTTGGAGCCAAGGGCTTGGTTTCCTCAACGGGGACTGGTGGGGGAAGTGTCTCCTCGGTAGCCTTTGGTTTGGGCTCCGCTACCTTGGGTTGCTCCTCAGCTTTTTTAACAGGTTCCTTACTTTTGGGCAATATCGGTTCTTCCGGCTTTGTTGGTTCCGGTTTTGGTTTTTCAATCTTTGGCTCAGCGGGTTTGGTTTTAGCCTCCGGTGGCGAAGGTGCTGCGGGTTTTGGGCTAGCCTTACCTGCTGACGAGGCGCTTTGTAGGGTGGAGAATTGTATGCTGCCTCGACTATCGATTTGCAGAGAGCCCAATCCCTGAATCACGAAAATCTTTTTGCTTTGCAACTCGCTTTTTAGCATCTCGATGAAGCTCTCGAGCTTTTCTTTGGCTTGATCCTTACCTAGCTTTAGCTTCGTGGCAAGCTTTTCCTCAACCATTCCATCGTTATACCGAAGGAACGGGCTGAAAGTAACGTTTTGGGGTTTGAAAACTCCAGTGCCATCATCTTTTACCAAAAAGGCGCCAAAATCGGGCAGTATAACCCGGGCGTTATTTTCGATTAGCTCTTTAAGAAATTGAGTTTCCATTGGGTAGCGGGTTTCCGGTTGAACATATATATTGGGTATCTGATTCAAACATACAGCTTCTTGTTGAAAAAACATTGGGCGTTTCGCACTTAATATTTAAGAATCAACATTTTTTGTTTGGATTTATTGTTGATAACGCCCTCAATCATTACGCTAAATCTACTTTTCCCCGCTAGGAGCAAACCTCCTGAATAACCGATAACACTTTTGACACTGAGTAGGGCTTTGTCATTAGCTGGTTAAATCCCACATCTTTAAAATCGTTGAAAAAAGTTAATGGGTTGTGCGCAGTTAGCGCTATAATTGGTATGCTCTTTTTATGGTCCGGAAACTTCTCGCGAATATATTTTGTGGTCTCAACCCCGTTCATTACAGGCATTTCAATATCCATAAGGATTAGGTCTATATCGTTCTTGATAAAAAGATCAATTGCTTGCTTCCCATTTTCGGCTTCGAGGCAATGAGCACTAATCTTTTTAACAATCTCTTTAATAAGTAATCTATTAACGAATATATCGTCAACAATAAGAATGTTGTAATGTTTTTCCATTTGTTTTAATTGCTATGGCTACAAATATAGTTGTTCTATCCTAATCGGCTTAGGGTTTTTAAAATATTTAAACTGTTTATTGAAAAACCATTCCGGGACATGTCGATAATTTTATCGTGCTTAAACTCCGAAAGGGTTCTAATAAGACTCTCCTTTGTTGTACCAGCCAGCTCGGCTAGTTCTTGGCGAGTTAGCGGGATGGAGAACTTAGGGCTACCAAAAATATCCTCGGAAAAGTAAAGTATAATGTCGGCCACCCGTCCGGGTAGTTGCTTCGAGAGCAGGCTCGATAACCTCCCGATATTAAATAGGTTGTCGGCGCTAATGCGATTCATCACTTCGTTGGCAAAGGCTTTATTCTCCGAGATTAAAAATCTAAAAGTATATATGTCAACAAGTTGAACTACTGTGGGCTCGAGTGCACACACAGAGTAATCGTAGTTTTCGCTCGATAGGGCAGAGGAGATTCCGAGGAATGAACCGGGCATGGCGATTCGAAGAATTAAGTTCTTCCCCTTACGCATCTCGCGCGTAACCTTAACTATACCCGAAACGATAATGGCAATTTCTGTTACCCTTGAGCCTTGTTTTATGATGGTATCCCGCTTGTTATACTCCATCCGGTTCGACGAACTGGCTAGCCTTTCCCACTCCTCACTCGTTAAAATCTCGTCTAGCCTAAAGTGCAACTCATCATTGTCCTGGTTTTTTGGGGCTTTCATCTCGTTCATTACCTTCGGGTGTTTTATTTTTGAAACATGAATATACAAAAATATTCAGATAGT